>DASPZC010000154.1:0-12438 GCA_035636455.1 Xanthobacteraceae bacterium | reverse complement strand
GAAGCCGGAGACGCCGGCCGCGGTGCACAACCCGCCGGCGGGGCTCGACGCCATTCGCCCCTCGGTGCATCCGGAGCCGGGCGAGCAGGCCCGGCCCGCCGACCCGGGAAAGAGCGGCGAGAGCGCCAGCCCGCCGATGGTCCGGATCGCCGGCGCGGCGCCGCCGACCGACGCCGCCCCGCCGGGCGCCGCGGCGGTCCCGGCTCCGCCGACGCCGCGCAAGACCGGCGTGGTGTCGGTGTTCGTCAGCAGGAAGACCGGCAAGCTCTACGTTCGCCAGAACTATCAGCCGCTGTTCGAGGCGCCGGTCGCGATCCGCAATCCCGAGCGGCCGCTCGGCACCCACGTCTACACGGCCATGGAGCTGAAAGAGGACGGCGCCGGCATGCGCTGGACGGCGGTGACCATGCCGGCCGACGCGCCGGTCAACACGGAAAGCGTGCGCCCGCACGGCAAGCGCAAGGCGCGGGAGGACGAGGCGCGTGCCGCCCCGGTGGACATCAGGCTCGTGCGGGCGGCCGGCGAAGCGCTCGATCGCATCGAGATGCCGCAGGACGCGGTCGAGCGCATTTCCGAAATCCTGATCCCCGGCTCATCGCTCATCGTGTCCGATCAGGGCATCAGCGACGAGACGGGCAGCGATACGGATTTCATTATCCTGACGCGATAGCCTCGTTATTGACCACATTTCTGCGGAAATGCGGTATCCACCTCGGATCAAGTCCGGGCAGGCTTTTCAGAAAATTGTTTCTAGAGCATGTCCCGTTGCTTCGGAATCGGGACATGCGCTAGAATCATTGATTGGCGCATGTTCTTGTCGGCGAACCGGTACCCACCCCGGATCAAGTCCGGGGCAGGCTTTCGCCGGAACATGCGCTAGCGCCGGCGGCTCGCCACCGGCGCGAGCATGCGAACGAGGCCTTATCAGAACTTCATACCAAGCGCGGCGCGCACGTTGCTGAGGTGGACGGTTTGATCCTGGAACTTGCCCAACCCGATATATTCCCATTCGGCGCGCATGAACAGGTTCGACACAAGCATTACGTCGACTCCGATGCCCGCCGCATACCCGAAACCAAAAGCGTTTTCTCTAATTTCCGACGCGGTGGTCGGGCCGACTGAGAAAGGAGGTCGCGGGATGGCGGGCGGGGGTGCCGCGTCGATCCCGGTCGTCATAGCCGTGACGCTGCGCGACACATCGGCCCGCGCCGCCGCAAATCCGGCGAAGACGTAGGGCAGGAAGCGGCCGATCTCCCACCCGGCCCGTCCCCGGAATGTTGCATAGTCGCGCAGCAGCACGGTACTCGCCGTCGAAAGGGTGATGGTGTCCGAAAATTTATCCGATGTCAGGAACGTGCCGTGAATACTATTCGCGGACGTCATGCCGAGCGACGTGAAGTTGTAGTTGATCTCGAACCCGAGAATGCCTTCGTCCCACCCGGTGTTGAAACCGATGAATCCGCCGTAGTGGCTGCCGGTGGTATCGGCCTTTCCGACCCTCAAGAGCTGCGATACGTGGCGGTCGTTCTCGAGCCGCGCGGTTGCCGGGTCGTTACCCAAGAGACCGGCGGCCAGCCCGGTCACACGGCCGCGCTCGGCGCCACTCGTGAAATCTGCACTGCCGATGGAGCCTCCAGCCTGCACGCCGCCGTAAAAACCGGTCCAACCCCGAGCTGGCATCGGGCTCTCCTCGACGCTCGAACCGCGCAGCCACGGCAGATCGGCCGCCAAGGCATTTCCTGCCAGACCCAAGACTGCAACCCCGATCAGGAGAACGCGCATGACCTGCCCTTCGCGCTGACTGTTAAAAAACCGATCTCCGCGACCGAATGATCAACTATTAACCTTAATGGGGAGTTACCTGAGACGCCGCGAGACAAGCGCGACTCGCGGGAAGTCATCATTCATTAACCTTGAGAGACAATCAGGCGGGCGGACGGGGCCCTGCGGTCGGGGAGCGTGGCGCGGCAGGGGTGGCCGCCCCTGTCGCCAAGCCCAGGATGGGCTCAAGCGGTCTCGGCGACGACGGTATTGCCCAGCACGCCGATGCCGGAAATCTCGACCTCGACGACATCGCCGGGCTTGAGCCAGAGCGGCGGCTTGCGCGCGAGGCCAACGCCGGGCGGCGTGCCGGTCGAGATCACGTCGCCCGGCTCGAGCCGGGTGAACGCCGAGACGTAGGCGACGATCGCCGGAACGTCGAAAATCATGTCGGCGGTGTCGCCGCGCTGAACCTCGCCACCGTTGAGCCGGGTGACCAGGGTGAGGCGCGAGGGATCGGGAATCTCGTCGCGCGTGACGAGCCAGGGTCCGAAGCCGCCGGTCTTGACGAAGTTCTTGCCGACCGCGACCGAGTGCTTGAACTGATAGTCGCGCAGCGAGCCGTCGTTGAAGCACGCATAGCCGGCAACGTGGTCGAGCGCGCTCGCGCGCGGGATGTGGCGCCCGCCGCGGCCGATCACCACGGCGAGCTCGCCCTCGTAGTCCATGTCGGAGGAGAGCGAGGGGCGCACCAGCGCGCCCCCGTGCGGCACCAGCGTGTTGGTCAGCCGCAGGAACAGGCTCGGATGCTCGGGCACCTTGAGGCCGGCTTCCGCCGCATGCGCCCGATAGTTCAACCCGATGCACACGATCTTGTCGGGCTGCGGGATCGGCGGCAGGAGCGTAACGTCAGTTAGCGCAAGGTCGGGCTTGGCGCCGCGGGCGCCGGCGATCTCGCCGAGCGCGTCGGCCGCCAGCGCGGCGCGCAGGGTCGGACAGGCGGGCAGACGCGCGCGCAGGTCCACGAGGCCGTCCCCGACGACGAGGCCGTAGGACTCGGCGCCCCGAGCGGTAAAACTTGCAAGCTTCATGGCGGCCGAGCGTAGCAGCCATTCCGGCAATCGCCAAAGCGCGGCTGCGTCTTGCCGGACTTGGCGAAGGCCCGCGATTGCGCTACCGGTGCGCGCGGCGCCGGTAGCTCAGCTGGATAGAGCACCAGACTTCGAATCTGGGGGTCAGGGGTTCGAATCCCTTCCGGCGCGCCAGCGATGCACTGAAATCAATTGAAATTTCCTATGAGGGTGCAATCCGCAGCACTCTCAGCCGTCGCGCTTAGATGCAGGATGCCATCGATGACGCGGGCCGGCTGCGGCAGGATCAAGAAGCCGAATAGCGGCCGGCGGGAGGTCCCTTGACAGACGCGGAGATACCCCCAATATGGGGGTATGATCAGCCGACGGCGGCCGCACTACTCGCTGAAGGCCATCAAAGCCGCGTTCTCTGACGTGGCCCGGATGAACCGCACCATGACGGCGGCTGACGGAGCTGAAGAGCTTGGCATGGACGAACAGGCGATCGTCGATGTGGTCGCCGGCCTTACGGGGCATGATTTTGATAAGTCGATGCCGTCCGACATCAACCCTGCGATTTGGCAGGACGTCTACAAGCCGGTCATCGACGGCCGAGAGCTGTATGTGAAGTTCACGCGGGATACGCGAGGCGAGCTGCTGCCGATCAGCTTCAAAGAAAACGAGCCATGACCAATCCACGCGACTACCCCGAGGTCATTCAAAGCGCGGAGAGCGGCAGGCCGCTCCGGCGAGGTGTAAAGATGCTGACCATCCATGTTGACGGCCAGCCCTTCACCTATGGTCAGCCGGGATGGTGGGCGTCGATCGCCGACCCCGCAGACAACGAGGGGCAACTCACCGACGAGGACAATGTGATCCGCGCCGCCGCCCGGCGCGAGGCCAGAGCCAAAGCGAAGCACGCGATCCTGACTCCGCTCGTCATAAGAGCCATTCGCGAAGCATGCGGATTGTCGCAACAGGCAGCGGCTCGCGTGTTCGGCGGCGGCCCCAAGGCTTTTGAGAAATATGAGAGCGGCGAAGTCACCCCCAGTTCATCGATGATACGGCTGCTTTTGCTTGCCGCGAAGCATCCCGATCTTTTTCAGAAGGGGAGCGGCGTGCCCATGATTTCTGCAGCCGATGCAAATCTGATCCGCAAGACCGTGCGCAAGAGCTCGGTCGATCGCATCTACGAGCGAATCTACAACTCGCAGCCGTCGCACGGCAGGGGCGACGGTCGCAGAGGCGCGAGGGCTTCTCGCCCGACGTAAAGCGTCGGATAATGGCGGGCGGCCCTGCGCCCGCGCGAAGATGGGAGGACGCCCCATGAAGCTGCTGTGGTTCCACCTGATGCCCTATACCGAGCTGCCCGACGATTTCCGCGACAAGCACCCGTCGGTCTGGGTCGACATCCACTCCTCGCTGTTCGACCCCAAGCGCGCCCACCTGATGTACAACGACTTCATGGACGAGCTCGAGTTCGCGGCCGAGTGCGGCTTCGACGGGGTGTGCGTCAACGAGCACCACTCGAACGGCTACGGCCTGATGCCGTCGCCGAACCTGATCGCCTCGGCGCTGGCGCGGCGCACCACCGACACGGCGATCTGCGTCATGGGCAACTCGCTCGCGCTCTACAACCCGCCGACCCGGGTGGCCGAAGAGTTCGCGATGATCGACTGCATCTCGGGCGGGCGGCTGATCGCCGGCTTCCCGGTCGGCACGCCGATGGACACCTGCTTCGCCTACGGCCAGAACCCGAGCATGCTGCGCGAGCGCTACTACGAGGCGCACGACCTCGTGCTCCGCGCCTGGACCGAGCGCGACACCTTCGCCTTCAACGGCCGGTTCAATCAGCAGCGCTACGTCAATATCTGGCCGCGCCCGATCCAGAGCCCGCACCCGCCGATATGGATTCCGGGCGGCGGCTCGGTCGAGACCTGGCAGTGGTGCGCCGCCAAGGACTACGTCTATTCCTACCTGTCGTACTTCGGCTACAAGGCCGGCCGCGCCACCATGGAGGGCTTCTGGAACGAGATGGCGCGGCTCGGCAAGGACCGCAATCCGTACCGCGCCGGGTTCCTGCAGTTCGTCGGCGTGGCCGAGAGCCGCGCCGAGGCGATGAAGCTCTATGCCGAGGCGGCGGAATATTTCTACGGCCGCTGCCTGCACGTCGGCGCCAAGTTCGCCCAGCCGCCCGGCTACATCAGCGAAGCGACCCAGCGCGCCGGCATCGAGAGCCAGGTGCAGCGCGCCGCCGGCACCGCGCCGCCGCGCTACCAGGACAAATTCCAGATGCTCGCGCGCGAGATGGAGGACATCGTCGAGCGCGGCTACGTGATCATCGGCTCGCCCGACGAGGTGGCGGAGCAGCTGCGCGAGGTCGCGGTCAACCTCAATGTCGGTCACCTCATGCTGCTGCTGCAGTTCGGCAACATGGGCAAGGACCTGACGCGCTACAACACCAAGCTGTTCGCCGAGCGCGTCATGCCGCAGATGACGGATCTGTTCGAGGACTGGGAGGACCGGTGGTGGCCGCAGCCGATGGCGGCTGCCGGGCGGGCCCACCTCGCGCCGTTCCACCCGCACGCTACCGCGGCGGAGTAGCGAGGCAAGACCCGTCACCGGGGAAGCGGGCGGCGCGCGCACCGCGGGGGCATTTGCGGCACCATCCTGGGATCACGGGAGCGCAGCGACTTGAGCGAACCGCAGACGCAGACGCTTGAGATCAACGGCTTCCCGTGCCGCGTGTGGCGCAAGGGCAGCGGCCCGAAGCTCGGCTTCCTCGCCGGCTTCGGCGGATTGCCACGCTGGATCCCGTTCCTCGACCGGCTGGCCGAGCGCCGCAGCATGATCGTGCCGTCGCTTCCCGGCTACCCCGGCGCGCTCGGCCACAACGTGCTCGACACTCATCTCGATTGGGTGCTGGCGGTGCGCCATGTCCTCGCCGCCGCGGAACTCGACGGGGCCGACCTCGCCGGCAGCTCGGTCGGCGCGGCATTCGCGGCCGAGATGGCGGCGATCTGGCCCGGCACGGTGCGCCGGCTCGCGCTGATCGCGCCGTTCGGACTGTTCGACGAGAAGGACCCGCCGACCGATCCGTGGGCGCAGCGCGGCGACGCCGTCGCGGCGCTGATGTGCGCCGATCCGGCGGCGTGGAACCGGCTCAAGGATCCGCCGCCCGGCGCCAACTCGCCGGAATGGGCGATCGAGCAGACCCGCGCCAGCGAAGCGTCAGCGCGCGCGTTCTGGCCGCTCGGCAACACGCGCCTGGAGAAACGCCTGCCGTGGATCGCGGCGCCGACCCTGCTGCTGTGGGGCGAGCAGGACCGCGTTATGCCGCGCGGCTATGCCGAGCGGTTCGCCGCATCGATCAAGGGCACGTCGAAGATCGCCATGATCTCCGCGGCCGGGCACCTCGCCGAACTCGATCAACCGGATGCGGTCGCGGCGGCGATTCTCGAATGGACGGATGCGCGCTGACATGCCGCTCGATCCGGATGCCGAAACCCTGCTCGCCATGATCCGGGCCGCGGGCCGTCCGCCGTTCGAGACGTTGACTCCCGACGAAGCGCGGCAGGCGTTCATGGCCGGCCGTGCCGCGACCCAGCCGTTGCCGCAGGACGTCGCGGAGGTGCGCGACCTGTCCTGTCCCGGTCCGGGCGGCGACATCAAGCTGCGCGCCTATCGACCACTCGACACCGCGGCGCACGAGGTGCTTCCCGCGCTGATCTATTTCCACGGCGGCGGCTGGCTGCTCGGCGATCTCGAGTCCCATGACGGGGCCTGCCGGCACTATGCAAACGGCGCCCGCTGCCGCGTCGTGTCGGTCGACTACCGCATGGCGCCCGAGGACAAGTTTCCCGCCGCGGTCGACGACAGCGTCGCGGCGACCCGCTGGATCGTCGCACAGGCCTCCGCGCTCGGAATCGACCGCGCGCGGGTCGCGGTGGGCGGAGATTCGGCCGGCGGCAATCTCGCGGCGGTGCTGGCGCTGATGGCGCGCGACGGCGACCTGCCGCCGCTGGCCTTCCAGCTGCTCGTGTACCCCGCGACCGACATGATGATGGCGACGCGCTCCTCGCAGACCGTCAACGAGGGCATTCTCACGTCGAAGACGATGAAATGGTTCATCGACCACTATTTGAGGGGGCCGAAGGACGTGAGCGACTGGCGCGCGTCGCCGCTGCGCGCCGCGGATCTCTCCGGCACCGCGCAGGCGCTCGTGCTGACCTGCTCGCATGATCCGCTGTGCGACGAGGGCATCGCCTATGCGCGCCGCCTGGAGCGCGAGGGGGTGCGCGTGACGCATCTGCATTTTTCCGACCAGCTGCACGGCTTCGTCGGCCAGGGCAAGATCATCCGCGCCGGCAACACGGCGCTCGACATGATGGCGGCGGCGCTGAAGAAGGCGCTGTGGCCGCCCCCGTAGCGCCCGCCGCACGCCCATCGCGTCGCGCGTCGGGCGCCGATGCTCGCGAGCGCCAGCCGGACGATGGTCAAGCCCCAACTCCCGGACAGCAAACAGACGGACCCGGTCCGGGTCCCGTCCGCGCGCCAGTCGTGGCTGTTGCTCGCCGCTTCTTTCATCACCTTCACGGTCGGCGCGGCATGCATGCAGTCCTACACGGTGTTCCTGGTCGCCTTCATCGAGGCGTTCGGCTGGAGCCGCGGCGAAAGCTCCATCGCCTATGCGGTGTCGCAACTGATCAGCGGGGCGACCTCGCCTCTGGTCGGCGTCCTGGTGGACCGGCTCGGACCGCGGCGGCTGGTGCTGATCGGCGGCGTTCTGCTGGCGCTGGGCCTGGTCGCCAGCGCGTTTGTCGACGCCCTTTGGCAGCTGATCCTGCTCTACGGCGTCGTCATGACGCTGGGGGCGAACTGCCTCGGGCTCGTCGTGTTCGTCCCCGTGCTGTCGCAACGCTTCGTGCACAACCGCGGCATGGCGGTCGCGATCGTGCAGTCGGCGAACGGCTTCGCGCGCGCCTATTCCGCGCCGCTGTCGCAGGCGCTGATCGCGGGCGTCGGCTGGCGCGGGGCCTATCTGGCGCTGGGCGGCTTCATGGCGGCGGCCGTCCTGCCGCTCGCCGCCCTGTTTCGCGGCGCGGAACCCGCGCATCCGGTGGCCGGCGAGGGTGCGGCGCGCGCCAGCTGGACGCTCCGGCGGGCGATGCGCACGCGTCATTTCTGGCTGCTGTTCCTGGTCTATGTGTTCACCGGCCTGGGCAGCTTCCTGGTGGCGCTGCACCAGCTCGCCTTTGCGGTCACGGTCGGCTTTGACAGACTTTACGCCGCCGGGGTGTTGGGATTCGGGGCCTTCCTGTCGCTACCCGGCGTCATCGTGACCGGCTGGCTGTCGGACCGCATCGGGCGCGAGCTGTCGGCCGTGATCACCTACGGAACCTCGATCTTCGGCGTCGCATGCGCGATGCTCATTACCGCGCCCGACCAGCATCTGCTGCTGTGGCTTCACGCGTGTTTCTTCGGGCTGACCTGGGGGGCGCGCGGACCTTCCATCACCGCGAAGACGGCCGACCTTTTCCCCGGCCCGCAGCTCGGCACGATCCTCGGGGCGATCACCATGGGCACCGGCGTCGGCTCGGCGCTGGGCTCGTGGCTGGCAGGATGGAGCTTCGACCTGACCGGCAGCTATCGCGTGGCCTTCACCCTTTCCATTCTCTTCTATGCCTGCGGCAGCGTGGCGTTCTGGCTGCTGCGCCGGCCGGCGGCCGAGGATCGCTCAGGTCCGGCATAGGCTTTACCCTTGCCAATGGTTGCCCCCGAATGATATATATCGAACAGTATCTATCGTGGTCATCCATGTCCGAATCCAAAACCGCGAAAATCTTCAAGCATGGCCGCAGTCAAGCCGTGCGCCTGCCCAAGGAATTCCGCATGCCGGGCACCGAAGTGCGCGTGCGCCGGGTTGGGCGCGGCGTGCTTCTCGAACCGGTCGACGTGCCTTTCGACGTCAAGGCTTGGTTTGACAAACTCGACGAATATCTTGACGAGCCGTTCATGCGCGAGGGACGGCAGCAGCCTTCCATGCCGCCGCCGCGCAAGATTTTCGACGAATGATCTGTCTCGATACCAACGCCGTCATCGCGGTTCTCAACGAGAGAGCCTCCCCGGTGCGTGCACGGATCGATCAGGCGACAGGGCTCGGCCATACATTTGCACTATCTTCAATCGTCCTGTTCGAGCTCCGCTACGGCGCAGCAAAGAGCGCTCGTCCCGAGCGCAACGCGCGGCGCATCGTCGACTTTCTGGCGGGGCCGATCGAGGTCCTGCCCTTCGAGGAGGCGGATGCCGACGAGGCGGGAGATATCCGCGCCGCACTGGAACGCGCGGGAACGCCGATCGGCCCCTACGACGTGCTCGTCGCCGCACAGGCGCGTCGGCGCAACGCCGTTCTCATCACTGCGAACCGGCGCGAATTCGCGCGCGTGCCGCGGCTGAGATTTGAAGACTGGGCGAAGTCGGAATAAGCAGTGTAAGGCCTGATGGCGTCGCCTGTGCGAAGGCGCCGCAGGCAAGCGAGGGAGAGCTTCAACATGCGCATGATCGATTTGAGCCGGGAACTCTATCATCGAACGCCGCACTACCCCGGACAGCCGCCGATTATTCACGGCATCTGGAAGACCCACGAAGAGGCCTTTGTCGATTCGGGAAACGTTCACGGCAACTGCGTGATGTTCTTCTCCATGCCCGACCATGGCGGCACGCACATCGATGCCCCCCGCCACTTCGGCAAGACCGGAATCTCGATCGACCAGTACCCGCTCGAGCACTGCTACGTGAAAGGGATTTGCATCGACCTGCGGCACATCGCGCCGAAAGCCGAGATCACCCCCGCGGACCTGGAGGCAGCGGTGGCGAAGTCGGGCATGGCCATACCGAAGCGCGGCACGGTCCTGCTGTGCACCGGACATCACGCGCGCACTTTTCCGACCGCCGCCTATTCGACCGACAATCCGGGGGTCAACGTGGCGGCGACCGAGTGGCTGGCGCGGCAAGGGATCGTGCACTTCGGCATCGACTCCATGCGCCCCGGGCCGATGGGCGACGTGAACGCGCTTGTCCACAAAGCGTGCCTCGAGCTCGACATCACCCACATGGAAAGCCTGTGCAATCTGGAGGCGCTGATCGGCCAAGGCGAATTCCGCTTCATCGGACTGCCGCTCAAGTGGCGCGGCGGCACCGGCTCGCCGATCCGCGCGGTGGCGGTGTTCGACGAGTAAGGCTGCAAGGGCGCCGGGCAAGCTGACTGCATGATCGTGTTGTTCACGGATTTCGGCTTGCACGGCCCCTACACGGGTCAGATGAAGGCGGTGCTGCACCGGATGGCGCCCGGCACGCCCGTGATCGATCTCTTCGCCGATGCACCGGCCGGCAACCCCAAGGCATCGGCCTATCTGCTGGCGGCCTATGCGGCATGGTTTCCGGCGGGAACGGTTTTTCTGTGCGTCGTCGACCCAGGCGTCGGCGGCGCGCGCCCGGCCATGATGATCGAGGCCGATGGCCGCTGGTTTGTCGGGCCGGGCAACGGCCTGTTCGAGCTGGTCGAGCGCCGGGCGGGACAAACGCGCCGCTTTGACATCGATTGGAAGCCGCAGCGCCTCTCGGCCAGCTTTCACGGGCGCGACCTCTTCGCGCCGGTCGCCGCCATGCTGGCACGCGGCGAACCGCCGCCCGGCCAACCGCGCAACGATGTCGCGGATCGCCGGCCCGACTGGCCGGACGACCTCGGCGAGATCGTCTATGTCGATCATTTCGGCAACGCCCTGACCGGCCTGCGCGCCGCCATGCTGCCGCAGAACGCGAGGCTTGCGGCAGCGGGCCGGCTGCTCGAGCGCGCCGGGACCTTCAGCAACCGGCCGCCGGGCGCGGCCTTCTGGTACGAGAATTCGAACGGGCTCGCCGAAATCGCCGTCAATCAGGGGCGCGCCGACAGCAGGCTAGGTCTTGCGATCGGCGCTCCGGTCGACATCGCCGCCTGATGCGGAGGTAGCCGCGTCGCGAGCTCGCCGCCCTATCTCAGCCTGCGCATCCGAACGCGGCCGGGTTCGACGACGGAGAAATATCCCGCCCAATCGTCGCGCCCTGCAATCACGTCTGCGAGACGGCGACCAATCTCGCTGGATTTTGGCATAGGCGTGCGAAACAGAATGACCCCGCATGCGGGCGGTAGAGCCGATCCTCGGGCGAGCTCGCCGAAGTCTTTGTCGAACGTCAACAGAATGCGCTGCTCGCGTACCGCCCATGCCAGCACATCCAGATCGGTCGCACCTGGCCCTGCGATCCTAACCCAAACGACGTCGTGCCCCGCTGCCTCAAGAGCGACAACGGCTGAACCGGGAAAATTCTCGTTCGCCAGAAAGCGCATATCAAGCTGCGCTCGGGAATACTTTCTCCGAGCTCAGCGTGTCACGCGCATAGGCGAGACACGCGATGATGTCATCGTGGGTGATCCCCGGATAATTCCCGAGAATATCCAATTCGCTCCACCCTTCAGCCATCAAGCCGATCACGAATTCGACGGAGAGCCGCGTCCCGCGAATGACAGGCTTTCCAGCGAGTACTTCCGGGTCGAGTGTAATGCGAGGATGCTCTGTCATGGCTATCTGGCCACTCCGCTGTTGCGCCTAATATAAGTCGCCGCGCGACGCGGCGATAGAATAGGCGAGCCGAGTGCGATGGGGAATGTGCTTCGGCGCGATCGGCTGCGAAACCTTGACGTGCAAATGATGTTCTCGTGCTGTTCTCGCGAGTTTACCGTTCATTGCAGGAATTGGTATTATTTAGGCCTCAGCCCGGACGCCGATGGTCCGGGCTGTCTCGTCGCGTCAGGAGCGTCCCATGGCCCCGCGTGCCTATTGGAAGGGTTACCTCAAGCTGTCCCTGGTCTCGTGCCCGATCGCGCTTTATCCGGCCGCGTCGAGCTCGGAGCGGGTGTCGTTCAACCGCATCAACAAGAAGACCGGACACCGGCTCAAGCAGCAGCTCGTCGACGCGGAAAGCGGCGAGCCGGTCGAGAAGGAGGACATCGGCCGCGGCTACGAGTTCGCCAAGGGACAATATCTCCAGATCGAGGACGAGGAGATCGAGAAGATCCGGATCGAGAGCAGCCACACCGTCAACATCGACGCGTTCGTGCCGAAATCCGAGATCGACAATCGCTACCTCGACAGCCCGTATTACATCGCGCCCACCGACCAGGTCGGGCAGGAAGCGTTCGCCGTCATCCGCGACGCGATCCGCGAAAAGGACATGGCGGCGCTGGGACGCATCGTCATCTCGCGGCGCGAATACGTCGTCATGCTGGAGGCGTTCGACAAGGGCCTGCTGGCGACGACGCTGCGCTATCCCTACGAGGTGCGCGACCAGGCCGGCTATTTCGAGGACATATCCGACCTGAAATTGCCGCCCGACATGAAGGAACTCGCCGCCCACATCGTCGACAGCAAGGCATCGCACTTCGACCCGTCGACGTTCGTCGATCACTACGAGACGGCGCTGGTCGAGCTGCTGCGCGCCAAGCAGGCCGGCCGCGTCATCGAGGCTCCGACCGAAGCGCCGGCACCGCACCGGGTCATCAACCTGATGGACG
>DASPZC010000153.1:0-3465 GCA_035636455.1 Xanthobacteraceae bacterium | reverse complement strand
ATCGGCTCGATAAAGATCAGTGATTGTCGCGCGGCACGCCCATCGTTTCGGCGACGCGCTGGTATTTCACCGCGGGTTTCAGCACCATGCCGTCGGCGAGCTG
The DNA here is from genome assembly GCA_035636455.1 of Xanthobacteraceae bacterium. GTDB lineage: Bacteria > Pseudomonadota > Alphaproteobacteria > Rhizobiales > Xanthobacteraceae > AP-16. The sequence continues at coordinate 3,362 of DASPZC010000153.1, read as the reverse complement.
ATCGACCATGGAGCGCTGAATTTCCTGCCACGGCGTCTGGCTGGCCGGATATTTGTAGCCGCCGCGCTTCTCCAGCGCCGCGCGGCGCTCGGCGAGCTCCGCCTTGGAGATCAGGATATCGGCGGTGCCCTTGTTGAGGTCGATGCGCACCCGGTCGCCGGTGCGCAGCAGCGCGAGGCCGCCGCCGGCGGCGGCTTCCGGCGAGGCATTGAGGATCGACGGCGAGCCGGACGTGCCGGACTGCCGGCCGTCGCCGATGCACGGCAGCGACGTGATGCCCCTTTTGATCAACGCGGCCGGCGGCTGCATGTTGACCACCTCGCAGCTGCCCGGATAGCCGATCGGGCCGGCGCCGCGGATGAACAGCAGCGTGCGCTCGTCGATCTTGAGCGAGGGGTCGTCGATGCGGTGGTGATAATCCTCCGGCCCGTCGAACACCACGGCGCGTCCCTCGAACGCGTTGGGCTCCTTGGGATCGGACAGATAGCGGTCGCGGAATTCTTCCGAGATCACGCTCGTCTTCATGATCGCCGAGTCGAACAGGTTGCCTCTGAGCACCTTGAAGCCGGCGTGCTCGCGCAGCGGCTTCTTGTATGTCCGGATAACGTCCGCGTCCTCGATCTTCGCGTTCCTGACGTTCTCGCCCATGGTCTTGCCGGTCACCGTGAGGGCGTCGGCGTGCAGGCGGCCGGCCTTCATCAGTTCGCGCATCACCGCCGGCAGCCCGCCGGCGCGGAAATATTCCTCGCCGAGATATTTGCCGGCCGGCTGCATGTTGAGGAGCAGCGGTATGTCGTAGCCCACCTTCTCCCAGTCATCGATCGTCAGCTTGACGCCGATGTGCCGCGCGATCGCGTTGATGTGAATCGGGCCGTTGGTCGAGCCGCCGATCGCCGAGCAGGCCATGATCGTGTTCTCGAACGCGGCGCGGGTGAGGATGTCGGAGGGTTTGAGGTCCTCGTGCACCATCTCGACGACGCGCTCGCCGGTCTCGTAGGCGATCTGGCCGCGCTCGCGATAGGGCGCCGGGATGGCGGCGCAGCCGGGCAGCGACATGCCGAGCGCCTCGGCCAGCGCATTCATGGTCGAGGCGGTGCCCATGGTGTTGCAATGGCCGGCCGACGGCGCCGAGGCCGCCGCGATCTCCATGAACTCGTTCTGGTCGATGCGGCCGGCCGCCATATCCTCGCGCGCCTTCCACACCGCCATGCCGGAGCCGCAGCGCTCGCCCTTCCACCAGCCGTTGAGCATCGGGCCGCCGGACAGCACGATCGCCGGCATGTTGACGGTCGCGGCCGCCATCAGGCAGGCCGGCGTGGTCTTGTCGCAGCCGGTCAGCAGCACGACGCCGTCGAGCGGATAGCCGTACAGCACCTCGACGAGGCCGAGATAGGCGAGGTTGCGGTCGAGCGCGGCGGTCGGCCGTTTGCCGGTTTCCTGGATCGGATGCACCGGAAACTCGAAGGCGATGCCGCCGGCCGAGCGGATGCCCTCGCGCACGCGCTGCGCCAGCTCGAGATGATGCCGGTTGCACGGGGAGAGGTCGGACCCGGTCTGGGCGATGCCGATGATCGGCTTGCCGGAGCGCAGTTCCGCGCTGGTCAGCCCATAGTTGAGGTAGCGCTCGAGATAGAGCGCCGTCATGCCCGGATTGTCCGGATTGTCGAACCACAATTGCGACCGCAGCGGGCGCCCGCGCTTGGCTTGCTTCTTGGCGGTGTTCTTTGCCATGACATCCTCCCCGGCAGGCATGGAAGCCGCCTGCCATCTGATGGTTTGATTTCGCCGCGAGGATGCGCTGAACTCGCCCGCGAAATCAATCGCGTGTCTCCCTCTCCCCGCTTGCGGGGAGAGGTAAAAAACGGAAGGGGAAACGCCCATGCTCAAGACCATTGCGGCCTTTGACCGCATCGGCGAGGAGAACGCCTTCGCGGTGCTCGCCCGCGCCATGGCGCTCGCCGCACAGGGCCGCGACATCATCAACCTCGGCATCGGCCAGCCCGATTTCCGCACGCCGGACCACATCGTCGAGGCGGCCGTGAAGGCGTTGCGCGACGGCCACCACGGCTACACGCCGGCGACCGGCATCCTGCCGCTGCGCGAGGCGGTCGCCGCGGACCTCTACAAGCGGTTCAAGGCGAAGGTCTCGGCCGACGAGGTGATGATCATGCCGGGCGGCAAGCCCACCATGTTCATGTCGATCCTGATGTTCGGCGAGCCCGGCGTCGACATCCTCTACCCGGACCCGGGCTTTCCGATCTATCGCTCGATGATCGAGTTCACCGGCGCGCGTCCGGTCCCGGTGCCGGTCCGCGAGGAGAACGGCTTTGCGTTCTCGGCCGAGGAGACGCTGCGGCTGATTACGCCGCAGGCGCGCCTCCTCATCGTCAACTCGCCCGCCAACCCGACCGGCGGCGTCACCCCGAAAGCGGAAGTTGACAAGCTCGTTGCCGGGCTCGACCGGCATCCGGACGTGGCGGTGATGTCCGACGAGATCTACGATCACATGGTCTATGACGGCGAGAGCCACGTGTGCCTGTTGAACTACCCGTCGCTCCGCGATCGGCTGATCCTGCTCAACGGCTGGTCGAAGACCTATGCGATGACCGGCTGGCGGCTCGGCTACGCGGTGTGGCCGGGCAAGCTCCACGACTACGCGCGCAAGCTCGCCGTCAATCTCTATTCCTGCGTCAACGCCCCCGCGCAGTATGCCGGCATCGCCGCGCTCACCGGCCCGCAGGACGCGACCCATACGATGGTCGCCGAGTTCGACCGCCGGCGGAAGGTGGTGGTCGATGGGCTCAACACGCTGCCCGGCATGTCCTGCGCGACGCCCAAGGGCGCGTTCTACGCCTTCCCCAACATCAAACGCACCGGCTGGAAGGCCAAGGCGCTCGCCTCCGCGCTGCTCGAGGACGCCGGCGTCGCCATCATCGGCGGCCCGGATTTCGGCATCCTCGGCGAAGGCTACGTGCGCATCTCCTACGCCAACTCGACCGAGAACATCTTGAAGGCGCTCGACCGCATGGGCGATTTCCTCGCTACCCGCAAGGCGGCGTGACTGTGAGCACGCGATAACCATGGCCGAGAAGCAGCGCCGGGTGGTCAGCGTCGGCGAGGTGATGATCGAGCTGTCGCGCGGCAATGACGGCCGCTACGGCCTCGCCTATGGGGGCGACACCTTCAACACGGCCGTGTACCTGGCGCGCGCCGGGGTCGACGTCGCCTATGCGACCGCGCTGGGCGACGATCCCTACTCCGACGGCGTTGCGGCGCTCGCCGCCGCGGAAGGGGTCGGCGGCGACCTGATCGTGCGGGTGCCCGGCCGCATGCCCGGCCTCTACCTGATCGAGACCGATCCG
>DASPZC010000152.1:0-2808 GCA_035636455.1 Xanthobacteraceae bacterium | reverse complement strand
GTGCTGGTGCGTGCGACCGAGAACGGCGGCGGCCTTGCCGTCGAGGCCGCGAGCCGGGGCGAGGTGTGCGCCACCGGGCACATGGCGTTGAGCGACACGCCACCCGTTCCGCCGGCTCTCGACGATTTCGCAGACGTCGCCCCGCCGGCCGCGCGGCCGCCGGCCGACCAGCGTTCGCTTGCGCCGGGCAAATGGCTCGGCATTGCGCCGTTCGCACTCACGTCCGACTACGCCGGGCAATACTTGCGCGACGTGCGCGAGACCGAGCCGCTATACGCCGGCGACGGCCTCGCCCATCCTGGGATCATCCTGCGGCTCGGCAACTGGGTGCTGCGGCAGAACGTGGGGCTCGGCCCGTGGATCCACGTCGGCAGCACGGTGCAGCATTTCTCCGCCGCCCGGGTCGGCGACGAGCTGACGGCCCGCGCACGGGTCACCGCCAATTACGAGCGCAAGGGACACTTGTTCGTCGAGCTCGACATGCTGGCGATCGCCAACGCCCGCACGCCGCTCGCGCGCATCACCCACCTTGCCATCTATCGGCCGCGCCAGGTTGCCGAAGCGTCGTAAACGAGGAACCCATGACCAACATGATCGATCTGAGCGGCCGGGTTGCGGTGGTGACCGGCGGCGCCCAGGGGATCGGGCGGGCGATCGTGGAGCGCTTCCTCGAGTCCGGCGCCGCGGTCGCCATCTGGGACCGGGACCAGACGCTTGCCGAAGCGACGGCCGGCGCCCTCAAGGGGCACAACCGGGTCGCCGCCTTCGCGGTGGACGTGACCAGGCTCGACGAGGTCGAGCGGGCCCGCGACGACACCAAGGCGGCGCTCGGCCGCATCGACATCCTGGTCAACAATGCGGGCATCGCCGGGCCGAACGTGAAGACCTGGGATTATCCGCCCGAGGCCTGGGCACAGGTGATGGCGATCAATCTCGACGGGCCGTTCCACTGCTGCCGCGCGCTGGTGCCGGACATGATCGCGCAGAACTACGGCCGCATCGTCAACATCGCGTCGATCGCCGGCAAGGAGGGCAACCCGAACGCCTCCGCCTATTCGGCCTCGAAGGCGGCGCTGATCGCGCTCACCAAATCGCTCGGCAAGGAACTCGCGGCCCACGACATCTCGGTCAACTGCATCACCCCGGCCGCCGCCCGGACGGCGATCTTCGATCAGATGACGAAGGAGCACATCGACTACATGCTCGCGAAGATCCCGCGCGGGCGCTTCGTCGACGTCGGCGAGGTGGCGGCGCTCGCCGCGTTCTGCGCCTCGGCCGAATGCTCCTTCACCACCGGGGCGGTGTTCGACATTTCCGGCGGACGGGCGACCTATTGACCGATCCCGCGCTCTCCCTCTCCCCGCTTGCGGGGAGAGGGTCGGGGTGAGGGGGCCTATGCGAGTGCGCTCTTTCCTCAGACGCCCCCTCACCCGACGGCCTTCGGCCGTCGACCCCGGATCAAGTCCGGGGCAGGCTCTCTCCCCGCAAGCGGGGAGAGGTAATGAGCGCCAATTGCGCCTGACCGGCATCGGGCTGATGGTGGGCGCGGTGGCCTGCTTCGCCTGCCTCGACGCCTCGGCGAAATATTTGAACGGCCACATGGACACCCTCGAGGTGGTGTGGGCGCGCTACACCGGCGCCTTCCTGCTCGCATTCCTCATCTCGAATCCGCTGACCCGCCCCGGCGTGATGACGACGCAGCGTCCGCTGCTGCAGATCGGGCGCTCGGCGCTGCTGCTCGGCTCGACCATCCTCAACATTTTCGCGCTCCGCTTCCTGCAGCTCGACGAGGCGCTGTCGATCATCTTCTCGACGCCGTTTCTGGTGGCGGTGTTGTCCGGACCGATCCTCGGCGAACGCATGGGCTGGCGGCGCTGGTCGGCGATCGGCGTCGGCTTCGTCGGCGTGCTGATCGTGACGCGGCCGGGCCTCGGCGGCATTCATCCGGCCGCCCTGCTCTCGCTCGCCAGCGCGTTCTGCTACGCCATCTACTCGATCTCGACCCGCGTGCTGGCCCGCACCGATTCCAACGAGACGACCTTGTTCTACGGGAACGTGGTCGGCGCCGTCGCCATGCTGCCGGTCCTGCCGTTCGTGTGGACGACACCATCGACCTGGCTGCTGGTCGCGCTGATGGTCGCACTCGGTCTGTTCGGCAGCCTTGGGCACTACCTCCTGATCGCCGCGCACCGGCTGGCGCCGGCCTCGCTGCTGGCGCCCTTCATCTACACCCAGCTCGTGTGGGTGATCCTGTTCGGCTACCTCGTGTTCGCGCACGTGCCGACCGGCTGGACGCTCGCCGGCTCGGCGATCGTGGTGGCGTCGGGCCTCTACGTGTTCTACCGCGAGCGCAAGGTGAAGGGGCTGGCCTGAGGGCGGAGAGGATTGCTATCGTCCGGCCGTTCTAGAGCATGTCCCGTTCCTTCGGAATCGGGACATGCTCTAGAATCATTGAGTGGCGCATGTTCTTATCGGCAAACCGGTACCCACTTCGCCGGAACATGCGCTAGGACCGAGGTTCCATCATGCTCAAAAGGCAAAGCCGGGCGCCCGCCGTTGGGCGCAAGCCGGGCTTGAACGACGATATCGGGGAGGAGCTGCGGCTGCGCATGTACCGCATGCAGGTCGAGATCCGGCAGGCCGAGCAGCGCGCCTTCGATCTCTTCCTGCAGAACCTGGTCAAGGGCACGAGCCACCTCTCCCTCGGCCAGGAGGCGGTCGCCACCGGCTTCGCCGCCGCCATGCGGCCGACGGATCTCAGCTTCTGCACCTATCGCGGCCATGCCCACACCCTCGCCCGCGGCGTGC
>DASPZC010000151.1:0-2884 GCA_035636455.1 Xanthobacteraceae bacterium | reverse complement strand
ATGGAAAGCCTGCTCGCCATGCCGATCACGCCGGTCGAGATCATGCTGGGCAAGATCGTGCCCTACGTGCTGATCGGCATCATCCAGGCGGTGCTGATCCTCGCCGCCGGCGTGCTCCTGTTCCGCGTGCCGATCGTCGGCAACGTCGCGCTGCTTGCCGTGCTGACCACGCTGTTCATCGCCGCCAACCTGTCGATCGGCTACACGTTCTCGACCCTGGCGCAGAATCAGCTGCAGGCCGTGCAGATGGCGATGATGTTCTTCCTGCCCAACATCCTGCTGTCGGGATTCGCGTTTCCGTTCCTCGGCATGCCGGTATGGGCGCAGTGGATCGGCGAGGCGCTGCCGCTCACCCATTTCATCCGCATCGTGCGCGGCATCCTGCTCAAAGGCTCCTCGCTCGCCGACCTGCACGTGGAAGCCCTGTGGCTCGTCGGCCTGATGCTGCTGGCGATGACGATCGCGGTGACGCGGTTCCGAAGGACGCTGGATTGAGCGAAACCCTCATCCTCAGGAGGCCGCACCGATCTCGGGTTTACCCGAGATCGGCATTATGATGCGCAAGTCGGCTACAGCCGACTTGCGTGCGGCCGTCTCGAAGGATGGTCAGGCGCGCGCCCGGGTGCTGCCATTTGCCGTCGCACGCCGACGGAAGCGTTACCGGCCCACGTGCGGCTTCAACGACCTTGAACCGCGCGGCGCTCCGCTGCGACTAAATCAAGTCATCTGCGACCCGTCGCGCGCGGCGGGCGCGACTGCGTCGATCGAAAGGACCACACGATGAAGAGCCCTGTTCCGGCACGCGTGACGCGTCGCGCCCTTGTGGCGGTCGCCCTGGCGATGGGAACGCAGGCAGCCTGGGCGCAGGACAAGCCGGCGACGACGCTGTTCAAGGTGATCACCGTCAAGGACGAGATCGTGATCGGCCTCACGTCCGAGGAGTTGGGCGGCCTGGGCGGGCAGGACGCGGGCGCGGTCGCGCGGGCGCTCGCCGCCAAAGGCGAGCTGACCGTGTGGCAATACGCGGTGCGCAAGGCGCCGAACGGCGACCTGCAGCAGACGCCGCTGCGCAAGATCGGGCTCCTCGCCAACAGCTCGCTGCGGGTCGAACCCTATTCCACGCCGCTGGCGGTCCTTCCGCACGAGTGAGGGCGAAGCGATGGACGACGCCATGAGCCGAATGCTGCGAGGGGCCGCGGTTGTTGCGCACCGCACAGCGACATGGTCGGCCGGTCTCATGGCGGCGGCCATCTTTGCAACCGCGGCGTCGGCGGGCGACGCGGACCTGTGCAAGGACTTTCGCGCCCCGCCCGAGGCCGCGATCGCCGCGTGCGACCGGGCGATCGCCGCCGGCAAGCTGCGCGGCCGCGCCCTCGCGGACATCTATGCGCGGCGCGGCCGCGGCTTCGAGCGCAAGGACGCGCACGATCGCGCCTTGGAGGACTTCAATCAGGCCATCAGGCTCGCTCCCGACTGGGCCGAGCTGCACGCCGACCGCGCCAACGCCTATCTGGGCAAGCGCGATATCGACCGCGCCATCGCGAACTTCGATCAGGCCATCCGCCTCGACCCGAAGCTCGCCCGCGCCTATGTCGGCCGCTCGACCGCGTGGGGCGCCAAGGGCGACAACGACCGCTCGCTCGCCGATGCGGACGCGGCGCTGCGCCTCGATCCCAGGGAAGCGGTCGCCCGCAACAACCGCGCCGCCGCGCTCATGTCGCGCGGCGAGCTCGACCGCGCCATCGCCGAGCTCGACCAGGCGATCAAGCTCAGCCCGCAGGTCGCGATCTTCTACTTCGGCCGCGCCAACGTCCGGCGCGACAAGGGCGAGGCGGCGCACGCGCTCGCCGACTACGACCAGGCCATCCGGCTCGATCCGCACCTCGCCAATGCGTTCAGCAATCGCGGCGACGTCTATCGCAAACAGGGCCATTTGGACCGCGCCATCGCCGACTTCGATCAGGCTCTTCGCGAAGCGCCCGGCCTGGCTGCGGCCTTCACGCGGCGCGGCCACGTCTTTGTCAGAAAAGGAGACAATGACCGCGCCATCGCCGACTACGATGCCGCCGTCCGCCTCGATCCGGGGGATGCCGATGCGTACAATGGGCGGGCGAATGCCCATACGAACAAGGGCGATTATGCCCGGGCCATTGCCGATTACGATCATGCCATCGAGCTCAACCCGAAAATGACCGGGCTGTACGTCAATCGGGCGGTGGCTTACGCGAACAAAGGCGAGCACGATCGCGCCATCGCGGATTTCGGCGCGGCGCTGAAGGTCAATGCCGACGATATTCTTGCGCTGACGCTGCGCGGCGTCGCTTACGGCGAGAAGGGCGACCATGCCCGCGCGGTCGCCGACTACGACCGGGCGATCGGCCTCGACGGGCGCAACCCCTTCACGCTCTATCGGCGCGGCACGGCGAAGCTCAAGACCGGCGACACGGCCGGCGGCGAAGCCGACATCGCCCGTGCCAAGGCGATGAAGGCGGACGTGGCCGAGGAATTTGTCCGGCGCGGGATGCGGTGAGGCGGCCGATGATGTTCGCGCGCCGTGTGGGGATTATCGCCGTGCTGCTGACCGGCTTTGCCGTGCCGGCGGCGGCGGCCGACAGCGCCTATACCACGCACGATTACGAGAACTGCCGGCCCGTCAGCGACGACGCGGCGAGCCAGCAGCGACGCTGCGAAGGCCTGCATGGAATCGCCGTCAACTATTACAACGAAGACGACGACGCGACGATCGATTTCGGCGTGGACGGGTCGAAGGAGGAGTGGCCCTATGCGCAGTCCTTCGTGTTCGCCGGCAAGACCATCGAGTGGCGCGGGGAAACGAGGAACGGCAAGCTCGTGCCCTACGCGGCGATCGTGCGCTACGACCTCG
>DASPZC010000150.1:0-1943 GCA_035636455.1 Xanthobacteraceae bacterium | reverse complement strand
TAGCGCACGCGCCCGCAGAGGATGCCGGCTTCCTCGCGCGTCTCGCGCCTGACCGCTTCCTCGATGGTTTCGCCTGGCTCGACGAACCCCGCGAGGCACGACCACATGTTGGGCACGAAGCGCGACTGGCGCCCGAGCAGGCAGCGCTCGCCGTCGATCGCCAGCATGATCACCACCGGGTCGGTGCGCGGAAAATGCGTCGCCTTGCAGGCCGGACAGTCGCGCCGCCAGCCGCCCTCGACCGGCTCGGTCGGCGCGCCGCAATGAGCGCAGAACCGGTGGCGCGCATGCCAATGCAGCAGCGCCTTCGCTTCGGCGATCGGCGGCAGGTGGTCGGGCGCGACCAGCCCCTGCACGGCGATCGAGCGCAGGTCGGTGATGAAGAATTTTTCGTTGGCCTTGAGCGTCTCGACGATGGCCGGATCGAGGCCGACGCCGAACCGGCCGGCGCCGTCGACGAGGCCGAGAAACACGGTCTCGGTCTGCGGTCCGAGCGCCGCGGCCTCGGCCAAACGAAACAGCGGATCGTGTCCCTCGCCGCCCGCTTTGAGCACCACCATCTCGCCGGCAATCGCATAGGCGCCGGCGCGGTGATCGGCGGCAAGTTCCTGCAGGAAGGCCGCGTCGTTGCGCCGCTCGCTCGCGCGCTCGATCAGGCTCGCGGTATAGCCGAGCCGCGGCTTCGGCCCGAGATCGGGACGGGGAGACATGGAGGAACTCCGAAGGGCTGACCGTGGCACGCCGATGCCGTCCGTGCAACGCGGATCGGTCACGCGAGCCCGAGCTCGCGGCGCAAGGCTCCGGTCAGCCGCTCACGGTCCGCGGCGTCGTAGGGCCGCGGCGCCACCGCGCCCCAGACCGGACGCGGACCCGCCGCATCGCCGTCGAAGCGGGCGATGACATGCACGTGCAATTGCCGCACCGTGTTGCCCAGCGCCGCCACGTTGAGCTTGTCGCATCGCGTGATCGCCTTCAGCGCACGGGCGACCCGCGCGATCTCGCCCATGAGCGTGCCTTGGCCCGCATCGTCGAGATCGATGAGCTCGACGAGGTGCGGCCGCCGCGGCACCAGCACCAGCCACGGATAATTGGCGTCGTTCATCAGGAGCAGGCGCGAGAGCGGCAGGTCGCCGAGCGCGACGCTGTCGCGCTCGAGCCACGGGTCGAGCGACCAGGACGAGGCGGAATCGGAGGACATCTCGCACGCTCCCGAGGGTCGAAAAAGGCCCATGGCTTAGCATGGGGACGCCGCCTTGGGCCGGCTTGCGTTCCCGTCCCGTTCGGCCGATATAGGGCGCGGGAGGTTGGCGGTGGACGGGCCACTCGCCAACCGGGTCAGGTCCGGAAGGAAGCAGCCCTAACGAGCTCCGGTTCGGGTCGCTCGTCAGCCTCCCACCTCCGACATAGTGAGTTGAACAGCAACGCGTTGGGGCCGCGGCGGACCGGATGGCACGATGAACGACGCCGAGAGCCCTGACCTCCTGCCGCGCCCGAGTCCCGCTCCCGCAGCATCGCCCGGCGCATATCGCGTGCTGGCGCGCAAATACCGCCCGTGGACCTTCGACGACCTGATCGGCCAGGACGCGATGGTGCGCACGGTTTCGAACGCGTTCGAGACCGGGCGCGTCCCGCAGGCCTGGATCCTCACCGGCGTTCGCGGCGTGGGCAAGACGACGACTGCCCGCATCCTCGCCCGCGCGCTCAATTATCAGCTGCCCGACGGATCCGGCGGGCCGAGCATCCGCATGCCGGTGGTCGGCGTGCACTGCCAGGCGATCATGGAAAGCCGGCACGTCGACGTGCTGGAGATGGACGCCGCCTCCCATAACGGCGTCGACGACGTGCGCCAGATCAACGACGCCGTGCGCTACGCGCCGGCCGCCGCGCGTTACCGGGTCTACATCCTCGACGAGGTCCACATGTTGTCGGGCGCGGCCTTCAAC
>DASPZC010000149.1:0-1812 GCA_035636455.1 Xanthobacteraceae bacterium | reverse complement strand
CATTACGGGCAGCAAAATGGTATCTGAGTCGGCCGCGGACGGGAAGTTGATCTTCGCCGTGCGGTTGGACGAGCGGCAAACTTATCCCGGCTTTTCACAGCGAATGATGGGTCTGGTGCGCGCTCGAATGACGACCTCGCCCAAGCTCGTCCCCTCCCTCGGCCTGATCGAGCGCATCCTGGCGGCCGAAAACGCGTACACGCTCTCGCGCCTGCAGGTGCTCGAGCGCATTCCCGGCAATCCGATCGGGGCCGCCTGCCGCCGCGTCGACGACGGCGTCGTTGCGTTCATCGCCCGGCATCTCCCCTCGCCGTCGCTCAACAGCGTGCGCGGCCTGGGCGACGGACACGCGCATCACATCGCCCCGCTGGTCGAATGGTATCGCGCCAACGGCGTCGCCGGACGCTTCGAAATGGTGCCGGGACATTACGCCGCCGCGCTCGGCCGCGAGCTCGCCCGGCTCGGCTATTTCCACTCGGGCTTCGATGCGGGGCTGGTCGGCGAGCCCGACGTGCCGGCCGCGATGCCGCCTGGAGTCGAGGTCGAGCGCGTCGCCGGCGACGCGGCGATGGAGAAATATCTCGACGCCTACGTGGCGGGATGGGGCTTTCCGGCCAGCGAACATGCCCGCTTCAAGCAGAATGTGCGGCCGTGGCTGCATCAGCCCGGCTGGTCGCTCTATCTCGGCCGGATCGACGGCCGCGAGGCGGGCGCGGCCACGCTCTACGTGCACGACAAGGTCGGGTACCTCGCGGACGCCGCGACCGACCCGGCGCTGCGCGGCCGCGGCGCGCACCTGGCGCTGCTGGGGCGGCGCATCGCCGACGCCGGGGCGGCCGGGGTCGAACTCGTGTGCAGCGGAGCGGAGTTCCTGTCGACCAGCCATCGCAACATGGAGCGCGCCGGGATGCGCCTCGCGTTCGTCCGGTCGATCTGGACGCCGCTGTAGGATGGGTTTGAAAAACGCGAAACCCATCGATCCGCGCTCGCAACCAGCGATGGGTTTCGCTGCCGCACGCCCGGCAACGGAATCCATGCTATGCTTTTGCGCCAATCCAAAGGGTTGAATTGCGAAATTCGCGCAACAAGTAAGGAACGCCACGGGTACGACTGAATTAGACTGTCCAATGAGGCCGCCGCCATGCCGCATTATTCCATTCCGCGCCGTCCGTTCAGCCCGCAAAACGAGGAACAGGTTCCGGTGAACTGGCGCCGCGGCATGTTCCGGGTCTGGCTCCTCGTATCCGCCGCGTGGATGATGGGCTGGATCATTCAATTCATCATGTACGGGCTGCAGGGCGGGTTCAAATATCCCGCCGATGTCCTCGCCATCCCGGTCCTCCTGATCGGGCCGCCGGTCGCGCTCCTGCTGTTCGGCATCGCGGCCGGATGGGCCTTCCGCGGCTTCAAGGTCGAGGACCGCGCCGCGAACGACTGACCCTGGCCACGGGCGCCGGTAACCCGAGAGGGTTCGGCCCGGAACCGTCCGGCGGTCCTTCCCGTTATCGAGGGAGCACGACGGGACAGGAGCGCCACACATGCGCCGGCCCCTCCTCTGCGCGACGATCGCGACATTATGCGCCGCCGTCCTATGCACGGCGGCGGAGGCGCGGCACCGGCGGTCCCATTGGGGCGGGTTCGGCTTTGCCCGCGTCGACGAGGGGATAGGCCTGCGCCACCGGGGGGCGCCTTGGAGCGCCGAGGCCCCGGCCCGGGGCGCCGCGGTCGCGGCGCGGTCCGACGAGGTCCCGGGACCGCAAGGCTGGGCGCCGTACCTCAACCGCGACACCGGCATGGCGGTCGACTATCCGG
>DASPZC010000148.1:0-5160 GCA_035636455.1 Xanthobacteraceae bacterium | reverse complement strand
AGCGGAGACGGGCTCGATCGGCATCGCGAGTTTTTGCTGAACGCGTGCATCACCAACGGCGGAAGGCTGCAGAATTAAGCCTTCGAACAGACCGGCTATACCGGAGGGCGAACGGCAACGTTCCCCTCCGGTCTGGCCGATAAGGCAGCCGGGAGCGATCCCGGCATTTTGTTGCCCTGCGACCGCTATCATTCAGATTTTGCGAACACAGTATTGAGAAATGTCGGCGTTATCGCGATCCCATCGACGACCCATGTCCGGCGCGTGCGCACAGGGAGGCATCGGGCCTCGGGCTGTGAACCGCACAAACAGGAGAAGTGCCATGTTGACCAAGATCGCCAAGGCGCTCGTCGCCGGTCTGGTGCTCACCAGCGTTTCGCTGACGGTTGCCGGCAGCGCCTATGCCGCGCCCACGATGACGCACCAGCAGGAAGAGCAGTGGTTCAACCGCTCGTCCAACCCGAACACCAACGGCTTCTGACCAACGGCAGCGGACGCGGCGCTCCGCGTTACGCGCAAGGCCGGCTGGCGACAGGCGAGCCGGTTGAAACAACCCAGCAACGGAGACTGACAATGCTTCGCAAAATGATCATCGTGGCCACCGCGGCCATTTTCGTCGGCAGCACGGCAGCGGCTGTGGCCAAGAGCGCGGTCCATCACCATCATTCCGCCGGCGAATATGGCTACTCGTACGCGCCGGACTATGGATACGGACCGGCTTACAGATTCAGCCCGGCGGACCGTCACGATCCGACCGATACCAACGGCTTCTGACCGACCAGCGGCCGAGATTCGCGCATCGCGACCAAGCGGGCGGCCTCGCGCCGGCCGCTTTATCGCGTGCAATGAATTGCCCGACCTTGTCAAACGTCCGCGCCGCCGCATTGTGACCGGTGCACGAACATACTATCCTGATGGACGGGAGGCGCGCCGTGACCGTCAAGCTGCACTACCATCCGTTCTCGACCTATTCGCGCCGCGTCGTGATCGCGCTGATCGAGAAGCAGATTCCCCATGAGCTCGTCGCCGTCGACATGATGGGGCGAAAGCACCGCGAAGAGCCTTACCTTTCGCTCAATCCCTATGGACGCGTGCCCACCCTCGAGGAGGACGGCTTCGTCCTTTATGAATCGACGCCGATCCTCAACTACCTCGAAGCGACCCGCCCGACGCCGGCGCTGGCCCCGGCCGACCCGCGCCTGCGCGCGTTTGTCGACATGCACATGAAACTGTGCGACCTGCAGCTCACCCGCCACGCCGGCACCATCATCTTCCCCAAGCGGTTCCTGCCCAAGGAAAAGTGGAACGAGGCGGCGATGGCGCAGGCGAAAGCCGAGATCGAAGCGCACCTCGCCATCGTGGAGCGCCAGCTCGCCGGCAAGACTTATCTGGTCGGCGAGCAGTTCACGCTGGCCGACCTGTGCTATGCACCGTTCCTCGAGTTCCTGCCGCTCATGGAGATTGCGCCTCCGCCCGCCGTCGCGGTGTGGGCGCAGCGGCTGTCGGCGCGGGCGAGCGTCGCGCAGACGCGGCCGGCGCGGTGAGGACCTCGCCCGACTCGGCGATCAAATCACCGCGACCGCTTCCACCTCGATCAGGAATTCGGGCAGCGCCAGCGCCGCCACCGCGACCAAAGTATGCGCCGGCATCTTCTTGCCGAAGAACTCCTCGCGGATCGGGCCGTAATCGGCGCGGAAGCGGATGTCGGTCAGATAGGTATTGACCTTGACGATGTTACGCATCGTGCCGCCGCCGGCCTCCACTTGCGCCTTGAGCGCATTGAGGGCGGCGCGCGCCTGCGCCTTGAAGTCGCCGCGGTGCGCCGGGTTGCCGGCCTCGTCGTAGGCCACCTGACCGGCGATGTAGAGGATCGTTTGCGCCCCCGTGACCTTGACGGCCTGCGAATAGATCGGCGGGTCCCAGATCGTCCTGGCCGCATAGGGCTCGATGGTCGGCATGTGTTGCTCCGTTTCTGCATCAGGTCGTGATTGCGAGAGCTTAGGGCGGCGCCCTGTTGTAGGCTACAAGGCGCCGGCGGGCGTCGACCCCTGATTTACCCCACGGCAATCCATCCGGGTCCTTGTCATGTCGCTCAAGCTCTATTTTCACCCGCTTTCGTCCTTCTCGCAAAAGGTGCTGGTCGCCTTCTACGAAAACGGCACGCCGTTCGAACGCGAGATCGTCGACCTCGGCGACGAAGCCTCGGCGGCGGCCTTCAAGAAGGTCTGGCCGATCGGCAGATTTCCCGTGCTGCGCGACGAGGCGAGGGACCGCACGGTCCCCGAGTCGAGCATCATCATCGAGTACCTGGCGCAGCATTATCCCGGCGGCACGCCGCTGGTGCCCGCCGACGCCGACCTCGCGCGGCAGACGCGCCTGCGCGACCGCTTGCATGACCTCTACGTGAACGTGCCCATGCAGAAGGTCGTCACCGACCGGCTGCGTCCGGAGGGAAAGCATGACCCGCACGGCGTGGAGGAGGCGAGGTCGCTGCTTGCGACCGCGCTCGGCCTGATCGACCGGGAGATGGCGACGCGGACCTGGGCCATGGGCGACGCGTTCGGCATGGCCGACTGCGCGGCGGCGCCGGCGCTGTTCTACGCCGACATGGCGATGCCCTTCGCCGGCACCCACAAGAACGCGGCGGCATACCTCGACCGTCTCAAGGAACGGCCGTCGTTCGCCCGCGTGATCAAGGAGGCGCAGCCCTATTTCGATTTGATTCCGCGATAGCGCAGGCGCCGGCGGCACGCGCGCGCCCTCGATCAGCGCGTGTGCTTCTGGCCCCAGTCCTTGAGCGCGCGCAGCACGGGCCCAAGCTCGCGGCCCTTGCCGGTGAGGAGATACTCGGCGCGCGGCGGATGCTGCTCGTAGAAGCGCCGCTCGATCAGGTCGGCCTCCTCCAAGATCTTGAGGCGGGCGGACAGGGTGTTCGGGCTGATGCCCGCGAGCGACAGCTCGAAATCGAGGAATTTGCGCGGGCCCTTGAGCAACAGGTCGCGAATGATCAGGATCGTCCAGCGATCGCCGATGATCTCCAGCGTGCGTGCCACGGGGCAGGTCCGGTCATAGCGCGTCGACATCGCAGCAAAGTCCCGAATCGCCAGCAGACGAAGCTCAAGCGGCAAATCCGCCGGGCGCCCTCTAATATAGCACTTTGGTCCAATTGCGGTAGTCGCTATTCAAATTATTGTGACTTACTTGCTTTTTTATAGTCACTAGACTTAATGAGCAACGGGCGCGGGGGCGCACCGACCCAGGAGACTGACCATGTCCACCAAGATCCTCAAGATTTCGGCCCTCGCGCTGGCGATCGGCGCGGCCTCGCTTGCGCCCGTCGCAAGCGCCTATGCGGCCCCGAAAGGCCAGCCCGCCATCTCGGCGGCGGAAAAGGCGTGGATGGACCGCGCCTCGCAGAACGCGGACGGCGGCGCCTGACGATCGGTGCCGTGCTGCGGCGAGTAATCGAGACGGCCGGCGCGCCGGCCGTCTCCCGCCATGCGGGATTTTGCCATGAACGACACAGCGGTTCCGGCCAACCTGGCGCGACACGCTCAAGAGGCGGCGCCCGGATCGCACACGGCCAAACACGAGATTCCGCCGCTCGGGTCGCAGCTTGCCCGACCCGACCCGCCGGTCGATGCAAAACTGCGCGTGCGGCAGGCGATCCTGCACGGCCCCATCCTGGCGACCATGCTCAAGCTCGCCTGGCCGACGATCCTGGTGCTGGTGGCCCAGGTGGCGGTCGGCGTCGCCGAGACGTTCTACGTCAGTTATCTCGGCACCGCCGCGCTCGCCGGCGTCGCGCTGGTGTTTCCCATTCTGATGCTGATGACGATGATGTCGAACGGCGCCGTGGGCGGGGGCGTCGCGTCCGCAGTCGCGCGCGCCATCGGCGCGGGGCGCAAGGACGATGCCGATGCGCTGGTCCTGCACGCGCTCGTCGTCGCGGCCGTTCTGGGGCTGCTGTTCACCGCCATGGCATTGCTGTTGGGCCGCGCCGTCTACGGCGCGCTCGGCGGGACCGGCGCGGTTCTCGACGCCGCGCTGACCTATTCGACGTTCGTCTTCATCGGCGCCGTGCCGATCTGGATCGTCAACCTGATGGCCTCGGCGCTGCGCGGCGCCGGCAACGTGAAAGTCCCGGCGCTTGTCACCTTCATCTCGGCGGCGGTCCTCGTCGTGCTGTCGCCGGCGCTGATCTTCGGCTTCGGCCCGCTGCCGCGGCTCGGCATCGCCGGCGCCGGCACGGCGGTGACCGCGTTCAACGTCGCGGCTGCCGTCGCCCTCGTTCTCTACATGCGGTCCGGCCGCGGCGCGCCGATGCTCAAGCGCGCGCGGCTCGAACGCCGCCTGTTCGCCGACATTTTGGGGGTCGGGCTGCTGTCCGCCGCGGGCACGGCGCAGTTCAACCTCACCGTCCTCCTCGTCACCGGCGCCGTCGCGCTGTTCGGCGCCGACGCGCTCGCCGGCTACGGCATCGCCTCGCGCCTAGACTATTTGCTGATCCCGCTGCTGTTCGGGCTCGGCACCGCGGTCGTCACCATGGTCGGCACCAACATCGGCGCCGGCGCCATGGCGCGCGCGCGGCGCATCGCCTGGACGGGCGCGCTGCTGGCGGCGCTGGTGACCGAAGCGATCGGCTGTTTCGCCGCGCTGTTTCCGACGGCGTGGCTCGGCCTGTTCACCGGCGAGCCGAACGTGCTCGCGGCCGGCGCGCTCTATCTGCGCATCGTCGGTCCGTTTTACGGCGCGATCGGCCTCGGCCTGCTGCTCTATTTCGCCGGCCAGGGCGCCGGGCGCGTGCTCTGGCCGGTGCTTGCCGGCACCGCGCGCCTCGCGATCGCGGCGGTCTTCGGCTGGTTCGCGGTTGCCTGGCTCGGTTTCGCCGCGCCCGCATTGTTCGCGCTGGTCGCCGCCGCCGCTGTCGCGTTCGGCGCCATCAACGCCGCGACCATGTTTTGGGGCGCTTGGGAGCGCGCGGCAAAATAACGGCGCACGGAGGCGCAGCCGCGGGCTTGCGATACGATGGCGCTCGCATCGCCGGACGCGCATGATAGGGGCGGCGGCCCGCGCAAGCAGACCGACGGCAGGAGATCGAGGTGACCAGGCGACACGCCACCGTGGCCGTCATCGGGGCGGGCGATTTCATCGGCTCGG
>DASPZC010000147.1:0-1940 GCA_035636455.1 Xanthobacteraceae bacterium | reverse complement strand
TGGAGCATGATCTTTTCCGAAAACCGATACCCACCCCGGATCAAGTCCAGGGCAGGCTTTTGCGGGATCATGCTCTAGGTTCGCGTGAGAGGGGGCGCTGGTCTGCCCGTGGTGCGGATCGGCGTCAAGTGCGCGGCGGCTGCAACGCGTCGAGCCAGGCCTTGGCGGCGCTCTCGCCGGCTTCCCGCTCGCTCGGCTTGAGCTTCTGCACGTAGGTGTCGAGCCAGGGATCGCTGGCGCCGCGCGCCTTGGCGAGGAGGTGCCATTTCGTCGCCGCGGCGGGATCGGCGGGAAGGCCGCGGCCGGTGGCAAGGATGCGGGCAAGCCGGTTCTGCGCGATCGGGCTGCCCTGGCGCGCGGCCTTGCGGAACAAGGCGGCGGCGCCCGCTTCGTCCTTCGCGACGCCGGTGCCGTTATAGAGGGCGATGGCGTACTCGACCTCGCCGTCGGTGTTGCCGGCGCGCGCCGCCGCGGCGAGAAGCCGTCCGGCCTCGGCGAGGTCCTTGGGAACGCCGCGGCCTTCCTTGTAGAGGGTGGCGAGCGCGTACTGCGCCTCGGGGTTGCCGGCGTCGGCGGCGGAGCGTAACAGCTCGGCGGCGCGTTTGTAATCCTGCGGGAATTGCTGCCCTTCCAGATAGAGGAGGCCGAGATTGTAGGCGGCGGCGATGTGGCCGAGCTTGGCCGCCTTGGCCAGCAGGTCGGCGGCAGCGTCGCGGTCGCGCGGACCGCCGCGGCCGCCGAACTTGAACATGGCGAGCGTGAACATCGCCTCGCGGTCGCCGCGGTCGGCGGCGAGGGAATACCACGCGACCGCCTTCGCATCGTCGTTGGGGACGCCGTAGCCGTGGGCAAAAAGTTCGCCCAGGAGCGTCATGGCCTTGGGATCGCCCTTGGTCTCGACCCGGCGGGTCGCCTCGGCAAAGGCGGTGAGGTACTGCCCGGCCTGATAGGCCGCAAAGGCGCTGTCGACCTCGGCGCCCGCGGCGGCCGGTGCCGTTGCGCTCGGCGGTGGCGCTCCCGGCGCTCCGAAGACCGTGGCGGGAGGAGTGGGCGAGGCGACCGGTGCGCTCGGGGCAAAACCGTTGGCGTTGCCGGCCGGCGCCGATTTCGCCTTGGCGGTTGGGCTGGGTCTCGCCTTGGCGGCCGGCTTGGCCGCGGGCTGCTTGGGGGCGGGCGGTTTTGCGGCGCGCGACGGGGCGTGCTGCGCCGGCGGCGTGATCTGGATCGGCGCTTGCCCCGGTGCGGCGGAGGTTTCGGCGATGAACGCCAACCCCGCCAGGATGAGGGTTCGGCGTGCCTTCATCATGGCACCCGCTCGGCAACACCCAGCCGCGCCCCCGCGGCTTTCACAGCGTTAGCAGGCCCCTCCGGATGGGTCCAGACCCAATCGCCGAGCGCGATGAAGTCCGCGCCGGCGGCCGCAAGCGCGCCAACTTCATCAAGACTGGCCGCCCACCCGACGCAGGGCACTTCGAACAGCTCCGCCCACCAGACGATGCGGTCGAGGATCGCCTCGATGGCCGGCCGCCGACCGGTCGCGTCGGGCTCGCCGAACATGGCGTAGTCGGCGCCCCGCTCGGCCGCCGTCATGGCGTCGTGACGGCTGGTCAGGCCGCCGCAGCCGGCGATCCGGTCGGGTTTCAGGCCGGCAATGGCGGCTTGCAGGGCCGCGACCCCGTCGAGATGGGCGCCGTCGGCGCCCGAGCGGGCTGCAATTGCCGCATGGCGGTCGATCAGCAGGGCCGCGCCGCGCTGCTGCACCGCCGGCGCCAGCGTGCGCACGCGGGCGATCAACGTGCCTTCGTCGGCGGGCGCGAGGCGAACGAGCGCGGCCGCGACATCCGCCGTGCCGACGGCGGCGGCGAGATGGTCCGCAAAGCTTGCCGGCTCATCCAGCGGGGGCGTGACCAGATAAAGCCGCGGCCGCCATCGCTCGGACC
>DASPZC010000146.1:0-9229 GCA_035636455.1 Xanthobacteraceae bacterium | reverse complement strand
TGGGGTTCGACCCCAACGTCGCCATCCTGTTCTCGGGCGTCGGCACGCTGATCTTCTACGTGGCGGTCGGCGGGCGGGTGCCGAGCTATCTCGGCTCGAGCTTCTCCTTCATCGCCGTCGTCATCGCGGCGAGCGCCTATGGCGGCCAGGGCCCGAACCCCAATATCGGCGTCGCCCTCGGCGGCATCGTCGCCGCCGGCGCGCTCTACACGCTGATCGGCTTGGCCGTCGTCGTCGCCGGCCATGGCTGGGTCGAGAAGCTGATGCCGCCGGTGGTGACCGGCGCGGTCGTTGCCGTCATCGGCCTCAACCTCGCGCCGATCGCCGTCAAGGGCGTGTCCGCCCAGCCGTTCGACACGGCGATCGGCCTCGTCACTGTGCTGGCGGTCGGCCTGGTGGCGGTGTTCGCGCCCGGCACTTGGCGCCGCATCCCGATCCTGCTCGGCGGCGCCATCGCCTACTTTATCTATCTCGTGCTGGCGAACGGGCTCGCGCTCGGCAAGCCGATCGATTTCTCCGCCCTGGCGAGTTCGCCCTGGTTCGGCCTGCCGAATTTTTCCGCGCCGAAATTCGAGGCGGGCGCCATGGCGCTGATCGCGCCGGTCGCGATCATCCTCGTCGCCGAGAACCTCGGCCACGTGAAGGCGATCGCCGTCATGACCGGGCGCAACCTCGATCCCTGGCTCGGCCGCGCATTCATCGGCGACGGCGTCGCCACCATGGTGGCCGGCATGGCCGGTGGCACCGGGGTGACGACCTATGCGGAAAACATCGGCGTGATGGCGGTCACCAAAATCTATTCGACGCTGATTTTCATCGTGGCGGCGTTGTTCGCCATCCTGCTCGGCTTCTCGCCGAAATTCGGCGCGCTGATTCTCACCATCCCGGGACCGGTGATCGGCGGGCTTTCGATCGTGGTGTTCGGCCTGATCGCCGCCACCGCCGGCCGCATCTGGGTCGAGAGCGGCGTCGACTTTTCCAGCGCGCGCAACCTGATCACGGTCGGCGCGACGCTCGTCGCCGGCGCCGGCAATCTGGAGATCAAGCTCGGCGGCTTCACCCTGGGCGGTATCGGCACCGCGACCTTCGGCGCCATCATCCTCTATCAGCTGCTGCGAGATCAGAAATCGGTAATCAGTGACCAGTAATCAGAAATCAGAAATCAGAGCAGCTCATCTGATTACTGATTACTGACCACTGACCACTGATAAGGCGCCAGGTCGATCGTGCGCGCGGCCCCGTCGGCGATCAGCTCCGCCATCGCCTCGCCGGTCGCTGGTGCGTTGAGGATGCCCCAGACACTGTGGCCGGTGGCGACGTAGGCGCCCTTCAAGCCCGGGACCGGACCGATCAGCGGCAGGCCGTCCCGGGTCACCGGACGAAAGCAGGCTTGGCGGGCCAGGATGTTGCCTTCGGCGAACGCCGGCGACAGCCGCGCGCACATCGCCGCGAGGCGCTCGATCGCGCCCGCGTCCGGCGCGACCTCGGCCGGGTCGGCGGGCAGCGGGCTTTCGCTCGAGATGGCGCAGACGTAGGTCGTGCCGTCGGTGCGCGGAAACACCTCGGGCGCGTGCACGGCGCCGCTTGTCTCCTGATATTCGAGGAAGAGCGCTTCGGCCGGCACCTTCTCTCCGGTCGCGAACACGAGGCTGTGCCCCTTCAGTCCGAACACGCCGGGCAGCGGCAGCCATTGCGCCGCCAGGATCGACCACGGGCCCATGGCGATGACGATTGCGTCGCCTGCGACGGCCGCGCCATCGACCAACACGCCGATTGCGCGCGCGCGGCTCGCGTCGCGCACCACGCCGGTGACGCACCCGAGCCGCAGCTCCGCGCCGCGCGCCTGCGCGGCTGCCATCATGGCCGCGGTGAACCGGCCGGGGTGCACCTGCGCGGTGGTGTCCGCCGAGCCCAGGCGATGACTTAACGATACGCCGTCCGACAGCCAGCCGAGATCGTAGGCGCCGGCCCGGCGGCCGGCCTTCGCGGCTGCGATGCCGCCGTATGTGGTGAGCCGGCGAAAACCCCAGTCGCCGCCGATCTCGTCCGCAAGGGCGGCGTGCAGCGCAAAACTTCGCCGCGCCAACGGCGCGAGCGCGGTCCCGTCGCACCAGTCGAGCGCCAGAAAGCCGCCGGATTTTCCCGACGCCGCGCAGGCAAGTCCGGTCCGTTCGATGACGACCGGCTGCACCCCGCGGCGGCTGAGGAAATAGGCAATCGACGCGCCGATGACGCCGCCGCCGCAGATCAGCACCCGCATGGGCCAGGCCCGAATGTTTTCATGAACGTTGGTTCACACTGCCGCCTGCCGTCGTCCGACTACCTAGCGCATGTTCCGGCGAAGTGGATACCGGTTCGCCGATAAGAACATGCGCCACTCAATAAGATTCTAGAGCATGTCCCGATTCCGAAGGAACGGGACATGCTCTAGACACCTCGCGCCGTGGCCGGTACAGTAAAACCGAGAACGCAGCTTCGTGTATGAATGAAAGAGCACGCGCGCGGTCTCGCATAACCAAGGAGGGCAAATCATGAAGTTGTCAGCCACTCTCGCGCTTGCAGGACTCGCGGCTGTCCTGATGACCGCTCCCGCCGCCGCTTCCGTCACCCCGTCCGGCATCACCGGCGCCAGCCCGGCCAAGGCGGTGACGATCCAATTGGCCGCCACCCAATGCATGACCGATGACGGTTACGGCCGCAAGCGTCCGTGCAGCGCGCTCTATAAGAAGGAGCATCCGAATTGGCGCGGCGGCGACGAATGCATGACCGATGACGGCCACGGCCGCAAGCGTCCGTGCAGCGCGCTCTACAAGCAGAAGCACTCGAAGTAAGCGCACGGCGCCGACCTGGGAATCTGGACGCCCGCCGCGCGGCATGCCCACACGGCGGGCGCCCGCGTTTTATGGGTTGGCCGCCGACGGCGCGCCCCGGCTGCGGTCGGCGCCGCGGAGGATTGCCGCGCTCACTTCGCCTGTCGTTTCGCGCGCTCGAGCGGTTTCACTTTCGTGCGCGCTTGACCGCCGGCATCACCCGCGCCGTCTCGTTCTTCGGCGGCACGAAGAAGTCGACGGTCTCCGTGTTGAGCGCGCGCGCGAGCTTCTCCAGCTGGGACACCGACGCGTTCTCGAGGCCGCGTTCCATCCGGCTCATCCAGTTCATCGGCAACCCGGCGTCGGAGGCGAGGTTTTCCATCGACATGCCGTGCGCCATGCGAATGCGCTTGATGTTGAGCGCGAGCAGCTCGTTCTGTGACATCTTGCCGGCGGTCTTGCGCTCCGCCACGCTGTCGCCGTAGAGCTGAACGAATTCCTCGGCCATCTCGTAACAGAGCGTCAGCTTGTGGGTCGACAGATCCCAGTGGGCGTCGGGCTGGCCGCAGGTCTGCATCTCCAGGGTGAACGGCGCGCGCCAGGTGAATTCCTCCGCCGCGTAGCCGGCGACGATGTCCAGCAGCCCGATCGCCCGGAACGCCTTGGCGTAGGACTCCATCTTGCCCTTGCCCTCGCCGTACACCACGTCGATCTTCGTCTTCGGCTGGTCGGCGGCGCGGCGGTGCGGCTTGAGCACCAGGTCCCAGGAATAGGTCGCGTTGCTGTGGTCGCCCTGGCAGCTGTCCTGGCGCGATTCCGGCATCTTCACCCAGTCGGCGACGGCCTTGAACTTGTCTGCATCGGCGCCGACCATCAGGCAAACGATCTGGTAGGCGCGCTGCTTGTCGAGGCCGTGCTCGTCGTAGAAGGCGAGCATGCTGCCCTTCTTTTGATCGCGTTCGGCACTGAGGAACCAGCCCTTCGACGCCTCGATCAGCACGCGGGCGGAGAAGTCCGATCCGAGCTTGAGCATGGTGAGCGTGGCGTAGCCGTCGGCCGCGTCTTCCTCGCGGCCCAGCACCGGCAGGCCCATTTCGGTGACGTGCGCGTGCCCCATCTCGTGGAGCAGGACGAACAGCATGTTGCCGGTGACGAATTCGGCCGTGGCGACGCGCTTCTCCTGCGGGACGTTGCGCATGCGCGAATCCATGCCCATGTCGCGCGCAGCGTCATCCATCGACCGCACGTGCGAGCGCTGCGGCCGCGCCGGGCCTGGTTGCGCCGGGGTCGTTTGCGCCAAGGCGGCCTCCGCGCCGAGCAGGAGGAGGCACAGCGCCGCGCCGCCGCGCAGCCAGCGCCACGTCAGGTGCGGGCGTGCGCCCGCGGTTCGCTGAGACGTCATGTCGGATCCCCTCTGGAACGCTATCAGGTTCACATCCGTCGCCGGATGAGAACCCGACCATAACGAATGATAGCAAGGGCCACCTCGGTTCGAAAGCAGTTGCCCGGCCCTTGCGACCTTTACGGCCGTTCAGCTATTCCAGTTTCAGGGCCGAAGCCACTTCCCTCGAGTGCAAGCTTGGCGGCGTAAGTAACGATCCCGTGAGCCTCGGAGGCCTTATGAGACGGATTGCCGGATTGGCGGCTGCCGTGATCGCGCTGACCGCAGCCTTCGGCGCGACGGGCGCATCCGCCCAGGACAGATCGATCGTCGTCGCCTCCACCACCTCGACGGAGGATTCCGGCCTGTTCGGCCACCTCCTGCCCCTGTTCAAGGCCAGGACCGGCATCGAGGCGAAGGTGGTCGCGCAAGGCACCGGCCAGGCGCTCGACACCGGGCGGCGCGGCGACGCCGACGTGGTGTTCGTGCACGCGCGGCCGGCGGAAGAAAAATTCGTGGCCGACGGGTTCGGCGCGAAGCGCTTCCCGGTGATGTACAACGATTTCGTGCTGATCGGGCCGAAGGGCGATCCCGCCGGCGTCGCCGGCGGCAAGGACATCGTCGCGGCGCTGCGCGAGATCCGAACCAGGCAGGCTCCCTTCGTCGCGCGCGGCGACCGCTCCGGCACGCACCAGGCCGAGCTCGCCCTGTGGAAAGAGGCCGGCATCGGCATCGCGGCCGAGAAAGGTCCCTGGTACCGCGACATCGGCCAGGGCATGGGCGCGGCGCTCAACACCGCCTCGGCGCTCAACGCCTATGTGCTGTCCGATCGCGGCACCTGGATCGCGTTCAAGAACCGCGGTGACCTCGCCATCGCGGTCGAAGGCGACCGGCGGCTGTTCAATCAGTACGGCGTGATCCTGGTCAATCCGCAAAAGCATCCGCACGTGAAAAGGGAATACGGGCAGGCCTTCATCGACTGGCTGATCTCGCCGCAGGGCCAGCAGGCGATCGCCGATTACAAGATCGAGGGCCAGCAGCTGTTCTTTCCCAACGCGACCCAGCCGGGCGCGTGAGCGGCCGGCCCCGCCGGTTTCGCTTCGAAGCCAGCCGAATCCAGTTGCCATCCGGCCGGCTTGGAGCGAATGCTAAGGCATTCCTGTCCGGCATGCCTCTCGGCTGGGGCGTGCACCGGCAGGGTCAATAAGAAAAATTCCCTGTCGCAACCTGCCCGTGGCCGGCCGGCGCTTTGCGTCAGGCGGGGAGGACAACGCCGGCAACGAGGAGAGCGCACATGGTAATGCCCGTGACAGCGGACGGTCAGGTTCCCTGGTGGAAGGAGCCGACGAGGGAGCAATGGAAGGCCTGGGTGGCAGCCTGGCTGGGTTGGACCCTCGACGCCTTCGACTTCACCATCTTCCTGCTGATCATGGTGCCCATTGCCAAGGAATTCGACGTGCCGCTGACCGCGGTGACCGCCGTGTTCACCATTACCCTGTGGATGCGCCTGGTCGGTGCGACGGCCGCCGGTTGGATGGCCGACCTGATGGGCCGCAAGGCCCCGCTGATGATTTCCATTCTCTGGTACTCGCTCTGCAACTTCATCGCCGGATTTTCTCCGACCTTTGCATTCCTGTTCTTCTTCCGCGCGCTGCTCGGCATCGGGATGGGCGCGGAATGGCCGGCCGGCGCGGCCCTTGCCATGGAGTCGTGGCCGGCGCGCTCCCGCGGCTTCATGAGCGGCGTGCTGCAGGGCTCGTGGGGACTTGGCTTCGCCTTGTCGGCACTCGCCTACGGATTCCTGTTCGACCTGATCGGTTGGCGCGGGCTGCTGTGGATCGGCATTTTGCCGGCCTTCGTCGTGGTCTGGATCCGCTACTACGTGAAGGAGCCGGAGGTTTGGGTCGAGAACAAGCGCCAGCAGCGGGAAATGAAGGCCGTGGTGAAGGCGCCGTTGTTCTCCATCTTCAAGCGCGGCTTTTTGTTCAACACGCTGACGGCCTGCTTGTGGATGGCCAGCGCTTTCTGCGTCTACTACTCGATCTGGGCCCTGTTCTCGACCTACCTGCAGAAGGAGCTGAATTGGACGCCGCTGATGGTGGCGACGCCGCTGTTCTGGGCCAACATCGTCGTGTTTGCCGGCAACAGCCTGTGGGGCATCGTTTCGGACGTGTGGGGACGCCGGCCCGGCATCATCGTGCCGGCGACGATCGCGATCTTCGTGACGCCGCTCTATCTGTGGACCACGGATCCGACCTACATCATCGGCGGGTTCATCCTGCAAGGCATCTTCGGCGGCTCGATTTACGGCCAGAATCCGAGCTACCTGTCCGAGCGCTTTCCGACCGAGGTGCGGGGGACGGCGTCCGGATTCATCTATCATCAGGGCGCGATCTGGGGTGGCCTGGTAGCGCCGGCGCTGACCTATATGGCCGTGCAGATGAACCTGGGCTTTGCCATGCCGATGATGATCAGCACGATTCTCTTCCTGGTCATCGTCGTGATCTCGGTGCTGCTCGGGCCCGAAACCAGGGGCAAGAAGCTGACCGCCGATCTCGAGGTGATCAAGGTCGCTCCGGCGCCGGCCGCCTGATTGCATAATACCAGCGACATGCGGGGCAGTATGGTGGCCCCGGATGTCGCTTCGCTCATCCGGGCTACGCTCCTGTGCTCCGCAGCCTACTTCGCCTTCTCGTAGGGGTAGATCACCTCGCCCGATTTGAACTCCGCCGGCGTCACGATGACCTGGGTCGATATGTTCTTGAACTGGCCGATGTCGTTGCCCTTGATGCCCTGGAACTGCACCTGCAGCACCCGGGACTGCGCCCATTCGCCGTCCGGCCCGAACTTCACGTCGCCGAGGACGGTCTTGAACGTGGTGGCGCGGATGTAGTCGGCGAGCTTGTCGTCGTTGAGGCTCTTCGTCGCCGCCACCGCCTGGCCCAGCACCTGCAGCTGGGCGTAGCCGTGCGGCGCCAGGAAGTATCCCAGCGGATCGACGCCCTCGGCCGGCGCGCGCGCCTGATATTTGCTCATGACCTCGGCGATGCCGGGGAAATTCATCTTCGGCACCGGCAGCCAGAAGTCGAAGGTGAAAAACCCGTTGAGCAGCGGGCCGAGCTGGGTCTTGAACGCGGTCGATTGCAGGCCGACCATGCCGCCGCCGATCATCCTGGGCTTGAATCCGATCTCGTTGACCGCGCGCACCATGCCGGCAGTGTCGGCCGGATACGAGCAGATCGCGACGATGTCCGGGTTGGCCGCCTGGATCGCCCGCACGATCGGCGCGAAGTCGGTCGTGGTGGGCGGATAGCTCTTGTCGTAGACGATCTTGAGGCCGGCACCATTCGCGCTCTCGCGCGCGCCGTCGGCGGCGTTGCGGGAAAACTCGGCGTCCGCCCCGACGATCGCCACCGTCTGCGGCTTCGGGTCCTGCGCCACGGCGATGTCGAAAAAGCCCTTGGTGATGGCGACCTTCGGGTTCGGCCCGTTCGGCGTCATCGAGAAATACCGGGGATATTTGAACTCGCTGTTGATCGCGAGCGCGAGCAGCCCGATGAGCAGCTTGTTCCGCTGCATCGCGACCGGCATCGCCGGCGCCACCGAATTGGTGCCGTACGGGCCGCTGATCAGGTCGACCTTGTCGACGTCGAGGAGCTTGGTGTAGATGCCCGGCACCGTCGCCGGATTGGACTGGTCGTCGTAATAGATGAGCTTGACCGGACGGCCGAGCAGGCCGCCGCCGGCGTTGATGTCCTCCTCCCAGATTTTCTGCGCCAGCAGCGCCGACTTGCCGTTGGGCGCGAGCGGCCCGGTCAGCGCGATGCCGTAGCCGATCTTGATCGGGTCGCCCGATTGGGCGGAGGCCGCCGCAGGCGCCAGCACGCAGGCTGCGGCAAGCAACCCGGCGGCGCGCCGAACGATCGTGCGAATGTCATGGTGGCGAAGCATTGAGTCCCCCCACAAGCCAGCTTTGCCCGGCATCATATGCCATGCGCCAATGATTTCTCCACCCTCATCCTGAGGAGCCCGACCCCGGACTTGATCCGGGGGAGGGCGTCTCGAAGAGCCTGTCCCCGCGAAAGCGAGGAATGGCAGCACGCGAGTCTGTGGCCATGGTTCGAGACGCCGTACGCAAGTCGGCTGTAGCCGACTTGCGCATCAAACTTGCCGATCTCGGGTAGACCCGAGATCGGTGCACGGCTCCTCACCATGAGGCCGGTGTTAATTGCGTGACCAACAACACCCTCCGACCTCATCCTGAGGAGCCTGAGCGAAGCGAGGGCGTCTCGAAGGATGGAAGCACGCGAGCCTGTGCCCTTGGTTCGAGACGCCGCACGCAAGTCGGCTGTAGCCGACTTGCGCATCAAACTTGCCGATCTCGGGTAAACCCGAGATCGGTGCGCGGCTCCTCACCATGAGGCCAGGAGTATCCGCTCGCGAGCTACACCCGCTCGAGCACGGCGTTGACGAGCTTGATCCTTTCCTCCTGCAAATTTCGCAGCATGTTTTTCGAGACCGTGGGGAAATTCGGCCCGATCAGGATATGCAGGCCGAGCGGCGGCAGCGCTCCGTCCTCCGCTGCCTTGGCCCGCGCGATGGCCTGCTCCAACGATTCCCGGGTCGGGTCGTGCCACGCGACCACGCGCAAGCCGACGCCCTTGAGCGTCGCGCGGGTCGCCTGCGGCGTGAACAGGAAGCTGATGCTCTTGTCGCCGGCCCACGGCGTCGGGTAGAACGGCTCTCCGCCCGGCCCCGCCGCGACATCCTGGATCGCCAGGCGTCCGCCCGGCTTGAGGACGCGGCGCATCTCGCCGTAGAGCCGCGCACGGTCGGCGATGTTCATCGCCGCGTTCTGCGACCACACCAGGTCGAAGCTCGCCTCGGCGAACGGCAGGTCGAGCGCGTCGCCCTGGCGATAGGCGACCTTGTCGGCGAGCCCGGTGCGTTGCGCCAGCATTTGCGCGACCGCGACGAAGTCGGCGGTGAGATCGAGGCCGGCGACCCGGCAGCCGTACCTGCTCGCGAGGTAGCGCGA
>DASPZC010000145.1:0-1990 GCA_035636455.1 Xanthobacteraceae bacterium | reverse complement strand
CATGCGCGCGGAATCCGACCTCTCCCCGCAAGCGGGGAGAGGTGAACGACAAGACGGGTGACGGGGCTGGCCGGCTTGGCTATACACGGGGCGCCCGCTGGCGGGCCGGAGCGATTCCGGCCGCGTATTTGCCAGGTTCTCGAACGCGACGGTTCGCGATGCCGATCGAGCCTCTCGACATCCTGCTGCTCGTCGTCATGCTGATTTCGGCGCTGCTCGCGATGGTGCGCGGGTTCATGCGCGAGGTTCTGTCGATCGCCTCGTGGGCGGCCGCCGCCGGCGTCACCCTCGTCTTCTACAAGCGCCTCGTGCCGGTGGCGAAACAGTACATATATAATGACCTGATCGCGACCGGCGCCGTGGTCGCCGGCCTGTTCCTCGGCACGCTCCTGGTGGTATCGATCATCACGATCAAGATCTCCGACATGATCCTCGACAGCCGGGTCGGCGCGCTCGACCGCACCCTCGGCTTCCTGTTCGGGCTGGCGCGCGGCCTGATCGTGGTGGTGGCCGCCTACATGTTCTTCGCCTGGCTGGCGCCGGAGAAGAGCCACCCCACCTGGATCAGGAACGCGAAATCGCTGGTGGTCATCCAGAACACCGGGCAATGGCTGATTTCGGTGCTGCCGGAGGACCTCGACAAGTACATGAAGGGTTTCAAGTCGCGCGGCACCGAGGAACCGGACCAGGAAACGCCGCCCGACCGCCGCACCGAGATCGACGCGCCCGTGGGCGCGAAGCCGCTGTAACGCAGGCGAGAAACGGGATGAGCGAGACGATGGACATGACGGACGCCGCCCCTCTCGACCTCGACGGCGACCGCCTGCGCGAAGAATGCGGCGTGTTCGGCATTTTCGGCCATCCCGACGCCGCCGCGATCACCGCGCTCGGCCTGCACGCGCTGCAGCATCGCGGCCAGGAAGCGGCCGGCATCGTCACCTTCGACGGCAGCCGGTTTCATTCGGAGCGGCGGCTCGGCCTCGTCGGCGACACCTTCTCCCGCAAAGAAGTCATCGATCGCCTGCCCGGCCAAGTCGCCGTCGGGCACGTGCGCTATTCCACCACCGGCGGGACCATCCTGCGCAACGTGCAGCCGCTGTTTTCCGAGTTCGACACCGGCGGCTTCGCGGTCGGCCACAACGGCAACCTCACCAACGGGCTGACCGTGCGCCGGGAGCTGGTGCGCGCCGGTGCCATCATGCAGTCGACCACCGACACCGAGGTGATCCTGCATCTCGTGGCGCGCTCGCAGCGCAACCGCTTCATCGACCGCTTCATCGAGGCGCTGCGCGCGATCGAGGGCGCCTACTCGCTGGTCGCGGTCACCAACAAGAAGCTGATCGGCGCGCGCGATCCGCTCGGCATCCGCCCGCTGGTGCTGGGAGAGCTGGACGGCTGCCCGATCCTCGCCTCGGAAACCTGCGCGCTCGACATCATCGGCGCGCGCTACGTGCGCGACGTGAAGAACGGCGAGGTCGTCGTCGTCACCGAGCGCGGCATCGGCAAGATCGAGAGCCACGAGCCGTTCCCGCCCATGGCGCCGCGGCCGTGCATCTTCGAGTACATCTATTTCTCCCGGCCGGATTCGATCGTCGGCGGCCGGCCGGTCTACGACATCCGCAAACGCTTCGGCGCCGAGCTTGCCGCCGAATCGCCGGCGGCGGCCGACGTGGTGATCCCGGTTCCCGATTCCGGCGTGCCCGCCTCGATCGGATATTCGCAGACCTCGGGCATCCCCTACGAGCTCGGCATCATCCGCAACCACTATGTCGGGCGCACGTTCATCCAGCCGACCCAGACGATCCGCGAGCTGGGCGTGCGCTTAAAACATTCGGCGAACCGCGCGGTGGTGAAGGGCAAGCGCATCGTGCTGATCGACGACTCGCTGGTGCGCGGCACGACCTCGGTGAAGATCGTGCAGATGATGCGCGAGGCCGGCGCCAAGGAGGTGCACTTCCGCATCGCCTCGCCGCCGATCACGCACCCGGAC
>DASPZC010000144.1:0-1696 GCA_035636455.1 Xanthobacteraceae bacterium | reverse complement strand
GTGCGCAGCTCGATGTTGGCGGTGCCGGCGATGCGGTCGATCAGATATTTCGACATGCTCGCCGCCAGGCCGGCGCCGCGCACCAGCATCCAGACTTTCGTGGCATGCGCGGCGAGGAACACGGCCGCCTGTCCTGCAGAGTTGCCGCCGCCCACGAGCACCACTTCCTCGCCCGCGCACATCTTCGCTTCGATCGGCGACGCCCAGTACCAGACGCCCCGCCCTTCCATCGCCTTCAAATTGGCGCAGTCCGGACGGCGATAGCGCGCGCCCGTGGCGATGACGACCGCGCGGCTTAGCACGGCGAGGCCGTCGGCGAGCCGGAGCGCGAACGGACCACCGTCGGCCGCTCGCTCGCAATCGAGGCGGACGACCTCCGCCGGGATCAGCATGCTGGCGCCGAATTTCTGCGCCTGGCTGTAGGCGCGTCCCGCCAAGGCCTGGCCCGAGATGCCGGTCGGGAAGCCCAGATAGTTCTCGATGCGCGCGCTCGCGCCCGCCTGGCCGCCGTACGAGCGCGCATCGATCACGAGCACCGACAGCCCCTCCGAGGCCGCGTAGACCGCGGTGGCCAATCCCGCGGGGCCGGCGCCCGCGACGGCGACGTCGTATACGCGATCTGCACCCGAACCATCGAGCATGCCGATGCACTTGGCGAGCGCGTTTTCCGAGGGATTGCGCAGCACCGATCCGTCGGGGCAGACCGCGAGCGGCAGATCCCCGGCCCGCGGCGCATAGCGCTCGACGAACGCCCGCGCGTCCGGGTCGCCTGCGGGATCGAGCAGCAGGTGCGGAATGCCGTTGCGGCTCAGGAAATTGCGCAGCCTCGCGACATCGCCTGACGAGGCCGCGCCGACCAGCACCGGGCCGCCGGTGCCGGTCTCGATCAGCGCCACGCGCCGCAGGATCAGCGCGCGCATGATCTTCTCGCCGAGCGCGGCTTCCGCGATCAGCAAGGCGTGCAACTGCTCCGGGTTGATCAGCAGCGCCTCCACGTCGCCGACCGCGACCGCGTCCACGAGCGAGCGCCGGCCCGAAAGCTGGCCTAGCTCCCCCGAGAAGGCGCCGGCGACATGATCGACCACCGGAAAATCGTGCCCGTGTCCGTCGCGGCCGGTGACGCGGATCGTCCCCGAGAGCACGACGAGCAGGCCGGGGGTCGGTTTGCCGGTTTCGTATACCCGCTCGCCAGCCGAATAGCGGCACGGCGTGCCGAAGCGGCGCATGCGCGCGACCTCGTCGGGCGCGAGCACCGGGAAAGTCTGCGCACGCCGCGCCTCGAGCGTCGGCGACGCCGGCTTGGCTATCGCTATCGCGGCTCCGGCCGTCACTTTTTCAGCCGATGTACTTCTTGACGACTTCGGGCGGCCGCACGTGCGCCTGGGACGGATCACCGGCGGTTTCACGCAGGGCGCGCCGCTGGCGCAGCAGGTCCCAGCACTGATCCAATTCGACTTGCACGTCGGCCAGGCGTTTGCTGCCTTGCGGATCACGCGAACCCTGTTCGAAAAGCCGGTGCTCTTCGGCGACCAGGCGTTGGATATGGGCGAGCACGGATTGGTCCTTGTCATGTTCTTCCACGGGAGTCCTCGCTGGATGCAAAAGGGAGTCGGCGCAGTGCCAACATAGACCCCTTGCGAAGATCCCGCAAGCGTTGCGCCCGCAGTGGTATTCTCGACACGAATAGGCCACCGTT
>DASPZC010000143.1:0-1505 GCA_035636455.1 Xanthobacteraceae bacterium | reverse complement strand
TGGCGAGAAACACGTAATTCCACGGCCATTCTCCGGGGTGCCGGTACAGTCCCAGCCACAGATGCAGCGAGTAGAGCGCCGCGATCCACCCAACGAGCCGCACGCCGAAGCCGAGCATCAGCGAGACCGCGAAGAGGAGCTCGGCCAGGAACACCAGCGGATCGATGAGATTCAGGTTCGGCAGGTATACGCTCTTGACCAGGGCGCGGTGAAAGGCGAACGCCGCGTGCTCGCCCATCTGGCCGGTCCAATATTCGAAGCCGCCCGACACCGGCAGCGGCAGCTTCCACAGCGAGCCCTGGAACCACATCGAGCCGATCAGCAGCCGGCAGATCCAGGTCGTCACATGGCTGGCGCTGCGCTCGCCCGGATCCTCGCGCCAGTTTTTCAGCGCGATCCAAAAGCTCGCGAAAAGCAGCGCCCAGAACAGCGCCACCATCCCATATTGAAATGCGCCGAGCGCCCGGTAGTCGTCGGTCGAGCCGATCAGAAACAGCCAGGCGTCAAAGAACGGGTTCGTGCGCATGGTCCTCTCCCCCCGCGACCGCGGGTATTTCGTCGCGGTCGGCCGCGACATCGAGATCCGTTCCTGCCGCCACGAGCTCGATGGGCTCGAGCCGGCCGCTGCGCGCCCGGACGCGCCCGATGACGGCGGCCTGTTCATAGCCGGCGCGGCGCAGCTCGGCGACGCAGGCCTTCGCGCGCGCAGCCGGCACGGCGGCGAGGAGGCCGCCCGCGGTCTGCGGATCGAACAGCAGGGGATAATCCGGATGCGCGGAGACCGCATCGAGGTCGGCAATGGCGCGACGCAGCCGCACGTTCTGCGGCTGCAGCGAGGAGAACACGCCTCGGGCGATCGTCGCGCGCGCGCCGTCGAGCACCGGGATGCGGTCGAGCGCCAGCCCAACGTCGACATCGGAGGCGCGCACCATCTCCACGAGATGGCCGAGCAGGCCGAAGCCGGTGACGTCGGTCGCGGCCCGCGCGCCCTGGCGGGCGAGCACCGCCGCCGCCTCCCGGTTCGAGCGGCACATGTGATCGACGGCGGCGGCGACCCAGCGCGCCTTGGCCTTGCCGCGCATGTCGGCAGCGAGCAGCGTGCCGGTGCCGATCGGCTTGGTGAGCACGAGCGCGTCGCCGGGGCGCATGCCGGCTTTTTGCAGCGCCGAGTCCCGCGCGACCAGGCCATTGACCGCGAAGCCGAGCGCCAGCTCCGCGCCCTCGCTGGTGTGGCCGCCGACGAGGGCGCAATCGGCTTCGCGCAGCACCTCGTTGGCGCCCGCCATCATCAGCGAAAGGTCGGCCTCGACCTTGGCCTCGAGCCCGTAGGGAATGGTGGCGATGGCGAGCGCCGTCTGCGGCGCGCCGCCCATGGCATAAATGTCGCCGAGCGCATGATTGGCGGCGATCTTTCCGAACCGATAGGGGTCGTCGATCATGGCGCGGAAATAATCGACACTCTGCACCGAGAGCAGCGGCCCGCCGGTATCGACGATCGCCGCGTC
>DASPZC010000142.1:0-23791 GCA_035636455.1 Xanthobacteraceae bacterium | reverse complement strand
CGCTGATCGTCGGCCTTCTGGTGCTCGCAGGCCTCGCCGGCTACGGCGCGATCCGGCTTGCGCGCACACAAACGCAATTCGTCGATGGCGTGCGGTTGCGGATCATGCAGCCGAACCTGCCGCAGGACGAAAAGTTCAACTACGCGGCCAAGCAGCAGGTGATGAGCCGCTACCTCGCGCTCTCGGACCGGGCGACGGGTCCCGACTCCACCGGCGTGAAGGACGTGACTCACCTGATCTGGCCGGAATCGGCGTTCCCCTTCTTTCTTGCCCGCGAGGCCGACGCGCTCGCCCAGATCGCCGGCTTGCTGTCGAAGGGGCCGGTGCTGATCACCGGCGCGGTGCGGGCGGCGGAGGTCGCTCCCAATGGACGAACCGTGCGCGCGTACAATTCCATCTATGAGATCAACCGCGACGGCTCGATCCTCAGCGTCTACGACAAAGTCCATCGGGTCCCGTTCGGCGAGTATCTGCCGTTCGAGGATTTTCTCGAGGGTCTCGGACTCATCTCGCTCACCAAGATGCCGGGCGGGTTCGTGCCGGGCGGCCGCCGCCGGCCCATGACGGTGCCGGGCGCGCCCTCGCTCATGCCGCTGATCTGCTACGAGATCGTGTTTCCGGCGGAAGCCGTGCCGCCGGGCGATCGGCCCGGCTGGCTGCTCAATCTCACCAATGACGGCTGGTTCGGCCGAAGCACCGGCCCCTATCAGCATTTCCAGCAGGCGCGCGTCCGCGCCATCGAGCAGGGACTGCCGCTGGTTCGCGCCGCCAATACGGGGATTTCGGCCGTGGTCGATCCGCTCGGGCGGATCATCAAGGAGTTGCCGCTGGGGACCGAAGGCGTACTCGACGCAGCCCTGCCGCGCGCCGTCGAGCCCACGCTCTACGTGCGCGCCGGAGACAGCATCGCAGGCGTGCTGGTGGCCGGCGTGTTTGTTCTCCTCATCCGGCGCCGCGTCCGCAAGCCCTGATCCGTGCGCCGCATCGGGGGGCCGCCGCCCACTGTCGCGGATGACGGCTTCCGGCTCCGACCACCTGTCGCTTGACCGGGCGGCGGGACACTGCAAGAAAGCCGGCCATCAAAGGCGGCCGGTGCGGCCGAGGGTGGGAGGAGCGTCGCAGTGTCCCGTTCGAGCTATCTGTTCACGAGCGAGTCGGTTTCCGAGGGCCATCCGGACAAGGTGTGCGACCGGATTTCAGACGAGGTGGTCGATGCCTTTTTCGACCTCGGGCCGCGCCACGGCTGGGATGCGCGGCAGGTGCGCGTCGCCTGCGAAACGCTCGCGACCACGAACCGCATCGTGATCGCCGGTGAAACCCGCGGCCCCTCGGCCATTACCAAGGATTTCGTCTCGCACCTGGCGCGCCTCGCCATCAAGGACATCGGCTACGAGCAGGCCGGCTTCCATTGGGAGAAGGCGGACGTCGAGGTGCATCTGCACGCGCAGTCCACCGACATCGCCCAAGGCGTCGATTCCTCCGGCAACAAGGACGAGGGCGCGGGCGATCAGGGCATCATGTTCGGCTACGCGTGCCGGGAAACGCCGGAATTGATGCCGGCGCCGATCTACTACGCGCATCGGATTCTCAAGCTGATGTCGGAAGCGCGGCGGGCCGGCGACACCGAGGCGCTCGGACCGGATGCCAAGAGCCAGGTCACGATCCGCTACGAGAACGGCAAGCCGGTCGAGGCCACCCAGATCGTGGTGTCGACCCAGCATCTCGACGAGCACCTCTCATCGCATGACGTGCAGGCGATCGTCGAACCCTATGTGCGCAAGGCGCTGCCGCCCGGGTGGATCACCAAGTCGACGGTCTGGCACGTCAATCCGACCGGCAAGTTCGTGATCGGCGGCCCCGACGGCGATTGCGGGCTGACCGGCCGCAAGATCATCGTCGACACCTATGGGGGCGCGGCCCCGCACGGGGGCGGTGCCTTTTCCGGCAAGGACCCCTCGAAGGTCGACCGCTCGGCGGCCTACGCGGCGCGGTATCTCGCCAAGAACGTGGTGGCGGCGGGGCTTGCGGCGCGCTGCACCATCCAGATTTCCTACGCGATCGGCGTGGCCAAGCCGCTCTCCCTCTATGTCGACCTGCACGGCACCGGCGAGGTCGCCGAAGCCCGCATCGAGCGGGCGCTGCAGGAAGTGATGGATCTCTCGCCGCGCGGCATTCGCGAGCACCTCGGCCTCAATCGGCCGATCTATGCGCGCACCTCGGCCTACGGGCATTTCGGCCGCGCGCCGGAGGCCGATGGAGGATTTTCCTGGGAGAAGACCGACTTGGTCGAGGCGCTGCGCGGCGCCGTATCCTAGTTTATTTGTTTGGCCGCAGTTTCCCGGGAAAGCCGGTGCCGGTCGATGCCGGTGCGATGGCCGAGCGCGACGACAAACCCGAAACCCGGCGCGGCTTTTTTGGCCGGCGCAAGGGCCATGCGTTGCGCGCCCGCCAGGCGGCGCTGCTCGAAACCCTGCTGCCGCGCCTAGCGCTCGATCTCGCCGCGCCGGCGCCGGCCGATCTCGCGCGGCTGTTTCCCGTTCCGGTCGAAGACGTTTGGCTCGAGATCGGGTTCGGCGGCGGCGAATATTTGACGGCGCAGGCCGCGGCCCGTCCGGGCATCGGCTTTCTCGGCTGCGAGCCGTTCGTCAACGGCATGGCCAAGGCGCTCGCGTCGATCGAGGAGCGCAAGCTCGCCAATATCCGGCTGCATTTGGGCGACGCGGTCCCGATGCTCGATTGGCTGCCTGCCGCAAGCCTCGCCGGCGTCGACCTCGTCTATCCGGATCCGTGGCCCAAGCGGCGGCACTGGAAACGACGCTTCATCCAGGCGCAAACCATTGCCGACATCGCCCGCATCCTGCGGCCGGGCGGTGAGTTCCGCTTCGTCACCGACGTCCCGGACTACGCCGCCTGGACGCTCGCCCGCTCCATGCGCGCGCCTGATTTTGTCTGGACCGCCGAGCGCGCCGATGACTGGCGCCGGCCGTGGCCCGGCTTCGTCGGCACCCGCTACGAGGCCAAGGCGACGCGCGAGGGGCGGGTCCCGTGCTATCTCGTGTTCCGGCGGCAAGGTGCCGCAGCGGTGCGACCGGCCCCGTAGCGGCGCGAGCGGCTCCTGTAGCGATCGGCCCTTGCATGTTCCTGAGAAATCGCTATATTCCGGGCGTCGGTATCGACATCTCATAACGGTCGGATATTCCGAACGGCTATCGAGAGTGGGGCCCCCGGGACCCGCTCTTTTTTGTTATCCGACCGCGGACCGGGCGGACTTATGGCCGCAATGAGCGAGGCGTCTGTCGCAGCCGAACGGCGGCTCATCGTCGAGCCGGGGCTTGCCGCGCGCGTCGCCGCGATCGTCGAGCCCGCGCTGGCGCAGCTCAATTTTCGGCTGGTGCGCGTGCGGATTTCCGGATTGGCGGGATGCACCGTGCAAATCATGGCGGAGCGCCCCGACGGCACCATGACGATCGAGGAGTGCGAGATGATCTCGCGCGCACTTTCGCCGGTGCTCGACGTGGCCGACCCGATCGATCGCGCCTACCGGCTGGAGATTTCCTCGCCGGGGATCGACCGGCCGCTGGTGCGGCGATCGGATTTCGAGCGGTTCGCCGGGCAGACGGTGAAGGTCGAAATGGCGGTCACGATCGACGGCCGCCGGCGTTTCCGCGGGCTCCTGATGGGCATCGACGGCGACGCGGCGCGCGTTCGCCGCCGCGATGCGGCGCCCGGCGAAAATGCCGACGTCCTGCTGCCGATCGAGGACATGGCGGAAGCAAGGCTCGTGCTCACCGATGAGCTGGTGACGCAATCCTTGAAGCGCGGCAAGGCGGCCGAACGCGCGGCCGAGGCCGCGCACGACACAGATAGGCAAGAATTCCGGCGCGCGTCCGGGCCTCACCGGCGCGCTGCCCAGCAAGAGGGAGAATGATCGATGGTCGTCAGCGCCAATAGGCTCGAGCTGTTGCAGATCGCCGACGCGGTCGCGCGCGAGAAGGCGATCGACCGCAGCATCGTGATCACCGCCATGGAGGACGCGATCGCCAAGGCGGCGCGCTCGCGCTACGGCGCGGAAACCGACGTGCACGCGGACATCAATGCGAAGACCGGCGAGTTGCGGCTCTCCCGCCACATGCTGGTGGTCGAGAACGTGGAGAACCCGGCGAACCAGATCAGCCTCGCGGGCGCGCGGCGGCACAATCCGGCCGCCCAGTTGGGCGACACCATCGCGGACGCGCTGCCGCCGCTCGAGTACGGGCGCATCGCCGCGCAATCGGCCAAGCAGGTCATTGTGCAGAAGGTGCGCGAGGCCGAACGCGACCGGCAATATCAGGAATTCAAGGACCGCATCGGCGACATCGTCAACGGCCTGGTCAAGCGGGTCGAGTACGGCAACGTCGTCGTCGATCTCGGCCGCGGGGAAGCGATCGTGCGGCGCGACGAAATGCTGCCGCGCGAGGTGTTCCGCAACGGCGACCGCATCCGCGCCTATATCTACGACGTGCGGCGCGAGGCGCGCGGCCCGCAGATCTTTCTCTCGCGCACCCACCCGCAATTCATGGCGAAGCTGTTCGCCCAGGAGGTGCCGGAGATCTACGACGGCATCGTCGAGGTCAAGGCGGTCGCCCGCGATCCCGGCTCGCGCGCCAAGATCGCCGTGATATCGCGCGATTCGTCGGTCGATCCGGTGGGCGCATGCGTGGGCATGCGGGGCTCGCGCGTGCAGGCGGTGGTCAACGAGCTGCAGGGCGAGAAGATCGACATCATTCCGTGGTCGCCCGACATCGCCACCTTCGTGGTCAACGCGCTCGCGCCGGCCGAGGTCACCAAGGTGGTGCTCGACGAGGATCGCGAGCGCATCGAGGTGGTGGTGCCCGATCAACAGCTCTCGCTGGCGATCGGCCGGCGCGGCCAGAACGTGCGGCTCGCCTCCCAGCTCACTGGGTGGGACATCGACATCCTGACCGAGCAGGAGGAATCCGAGCGGCGCCAGGCGGAATTCGAGAACCGCACCCGCACCTTCATGGATTCGCTCAATGTCGACGAGGTGGTGGGCCAGCTCCTCGCCTCCGAGGGCTTCACCTCGGTCGAGGAGCTCGCCATGGTCGATCTGAAAGAGATCGCCTCGATCGAGGGGTTCGATGCCGACACCGCGCAGGAGCTGCAAACCCGTGCACGCGATTATCTCGCCCGCATCGAGGAGGAGTACGACGCGAAGCGCCGCGAGCTCGGCGTCGATGACGCGCTCAAGGAGGTTCCGGGCGTCACCACCCGCATGCTGGTCGCGTTCGGCGAGAACGGCGTCAAGACGGTCGAGGACCTCGCCGGGTGCGCGACCGACGAGTTGTCGGGATGGAGCGAGCGCAAGGACGGCGAAACCATCCGCCATCCGGGAATTCTCGATGGCTTCGAGGTCGCGCGCGAGGACGCCGAGGGCATCATCATGCAGGCCCGCGTGAAGGCCGGCTGGATCAGCGAGGCCGACCTCGCCCCGCCGGCCGAGGAAGCCCCGGCCGAGCCAAGCGAGGCGCAGGCCTGAACTTGAGATCGATCGATCCCATGCTGGCGTGCGTTCACGACCCCGAAACCGATTCCGGCCCGCGCCGTGCGGCGGCCGGGCTCGAACGGCTGTGCGTCGTGACGCGCGAGGTCAAGCCGGTCGCCGACATGATCCGGTTCGTGGTCGGGCCGGACGGCCAAGTGGTGGCCGACCTCAAGCGCCGGCTCCCGGGCCGCGGCGTATGGGTCACGGCCAGCCGGGGGGCGACCGCCGAAGCCGTCAAGCGCCGCGCCTTTGCCCGTGGCTTCAAGACTGACGTGCGGGTGGCGTCCGATCTGGCCCATGTGGTCGAAGGGTTGCTCGAGCGTTCGGCGCTCGACGCCCTCTCGATGACCTACAAAGCTGGGCGGGTCGTCGCGGGGTTCGCCCGGGTCGAGGGTGCGCTTGCGGCCGAGCCCGTGGTCGCGCTGGTTCACGCGGCCGATGCCGGTCGCGAGGGTGCGCGCAAGATTTCCGCGGCCGCCCGCCGGCTGCTGGGCGAAGGCGCCGACCGCCTGGCGGTCGTGGCGGCCTTTACCTCCGCGCAATTGGATTTGGCATTGGGCCGGCCAAATGTGGTACATGCTGCCCTGCTCGCTGGCCCGGCCAGCGACGGGTTTCTCGCGCGCTACCGCAGCCTCGAACGCTTTCGGACCGACAGTCCGGGCGGGCGGGGATGATGGTGTGCGCGGCCGGGCCAAACGGGCCCTCTGGACATTCCGGGCACGCGTCGCGTTCCGCGCGGCGAAGCTTGGAACCACGAACGAGTTGGAGTTTTGCAGGACGAAAGTCCTGCCGAGATCGGAAGCCGGATGACTGAAACGAAGAACCCTGGCGAGAAGACCCTCAGCGTAGCGGCGACCAAGACGCTGACGCTCAAGCGCGGCGTCGAGCAAGGGGTCGTGCGCCAGAGCTTCAGCCATGGCCGCACCAAGGCGGTGGTGGTCGAGAAGGTGAAGCGGCGCGCGGTCGGCCCCGCCGAGGCGAAGGCGCTCGAGCACGCGGCCGAGGCGGTCCCGAGCGCGCGGCGCCGCGCCGGCAAAGCGGCAGTTGCGGCGCCGGCAGCGCCGAGCGCGCCGGCAACGCCGCTCAAGCCGTCCGGGGTGGTGCTGCGCGCGCTGAGCGACGAGGAGCTCAACCGGCGCGCCCATGCGCTCGACGACGCGCGCCTGCGCGAGGCGGAAGAGCGCCGGATCGCCGAAGAGGATGCGCGGCGGCGCGCCGACCGGGAAAGCCGCGAGCGCACCGAACGCGATGCCGCCGAAGCGCGCAAGCGCGAGGAGGACGAGCGGCGGCGGCACGACGAGGAAGCCAAGCGCAAGGCCGAGCAGGAGGCCAAAAAGCGGTTCGGCGAGGAAGAGGCCAAGGCCAAAGGGATGCCCGCCGGCCGGGGTGTCGCGGTCGAGGTCGACGATGACGAGGCGCCGCGCACGACGCGGCGCGGCGGGGTGGCGCGTCCGGCGCCCGCGCCCAAGCCCACGCGCGGCATCGCCGAAAAACGCCGCGGACGGCTCACGCTCGTCACCGCACTGAGCCAGGACGAGGAGCGCGAGCGCTCGGTTGCGGCATTCCGCCGCCGGGTGCAGCGCCTCAAGGGCCAGCAGACCGCGGAGCCGAAGGAAAAGCTGATCCGCGACGTCACCATCCCGGAGGCGATCACCATCCAGGAGCTCGCCAACCGCATGGCCGAACGCGCGGTCGACGTGATCCGGTTGCTGATGAAGCAGGGCCAGATGGTGAAGATCACCGACGTGATCGACGCCGACACGGCCCAGCTCGTGGCCGAGGAGATGGGGCACGCGGTCAAGCGCGTCGCCGAGTCGGACGTGGAAGAAGGCTTGTTCGATGCGCCGGATGATCCGGCCACCTTGGTGCCGCGCCCGCCGGTCGTCACCATCATGGGCCATGTCGATCACGGCAAGACGTCGCTGCTCGACGCCATCCGGTCGACGGATGTCGCCGGCGGCGAGGCGGGCGGCATCACCCAGCACATCGGCGCCTATCAGGTGACCGCGCCCACGGGCGCGAAGATCACCTTCATCGACACGCCGGGCCATGCCGCCTTTACGGCAATGCGGGCGCGCGGCGCCAAAGTCACCGACGTCGTCGTTCTGGTGGTCGCCGCCGACGACGGCGTGATGCCGCAGACGGTCGAGGCCGTTCATCACGCCAAGGCCGCCAAGGTGCCGATGATCGTCGCCATCAACAAGATCGACAAGCCGGACGCCAAACCCGAGCGCGTGCGCACCGAATTGCTGCAGCACGAGGTGCAGGTCGAATCCCTGGGCGGCGATGTGCTCGACGTGGAAGTCTCGGCGACCAAGAAACTCAACCTCGATCGTCTGCTCGAGACGATCGGGCTGCAGGCGGAAATCCTCGAGCTCAAGGCGAGCCCCGACCGCCCGGCCGAGGGCACCGTGATCGAGGCCAAGCTCGACCGCGGGCGCGGCGCGGTCGCAACCGTGCTGGTCCAGCGCGGCACGCTCAAGAGCGGCGACATCGTCGTGGCCGGCGCCGAGTGGGGCCGCGTGCGCGCGCTGGTCAGCGATACCGGCGCGACGATCGACGCGGCCGGGCCGTCCACGCCGGTCGAAGTGCTCGGCTTCAATCACACGCCCGAGGCCGGCGACCGGATGGCGGTGGTCGACAGCGAGGCGCGCGCGCGCGAGGTCACCGACTATCGCGCCCGCCAGAAGCGCGAGACCCGCGTCACCGGCGTGCGCGGCTCGCTCGAACAGATGATGAGCCAGCTCAAGAGCGCCGGCCGCAAGGAATTCCCGCTGGTCATCAAGGGAGACGTGCAGGGCTCGGTCGAGGCGATCATCGGGGCGCTCGAGAAGCTCGGGACCGAGGAGGTGGCGGCGCGGATCATTCATGCCGGCGTCGGCGGGATCACCGAATCCGACGTGACCTTGGCGGAAGCCTCGGGCGCCGCGATCATCGGCTTCAACGTGCGGGCCCACAAGGAAGCGCGCGAAACGGCCGAGCGGACCGGCACGGAAATCCGCTACTACAACGTCATCTACGACCTCGTGGACGACGTGAAGAAGGCGATGTCCGGCCTCCTGGCGCCGACCCTGCGCGAGACCACCCTCGGTACCGCGGAGATCCTGGAGATCTTCACCGTCTCCAAGGTCGGCAAAGTGGCGGGCTGCCGCGTGACCAACGGCACGGTCGAGCGCGGGGCGCAGGTGCGCCTCATCCGCGACAACGTGGTGATCCACGAAGGCAAGCTGTCGCAGCTCAAGCGCTTCAAGGACGACGCGCGCGAAGTCAGCGCCGGCCAGGAATGCGGCATGGCGTTCGAGAACTTCCAGGACATGCGCCAGGGCGACATCATCGAATGCTACCGTGTCGAGATGGTGCAACGGTCGCTTTGAAGCCCTTATTTGGTTGTGCTCGTATTTTTCGCGCAGGCACGGCGCACGCTTCGACCCCTGGCGCGAGCGCCGCGCTCTTGCTTGCCGATAAGCCGGATGATTGGTGTCGAGAGGATTGGATGGCGCGTGGACAACACCGTGAATCGGCAGCCGGCCCCTCGCAACGCCAATTGCGCGTCGGCGAGGCGGTGCGCCATGCGCTCGCGGAGGTGCTGGCGCAGGGCGAGGTGCACGATCCGGTGCTCGAAGGCCACATGGTCACCGTGCCGGAGGTGCGCATGAGCCCGGACCTGCGGCTTGCCACCATCTACGTGATGCCGCTGGGCGGGCGCGACGCGCCGACCGTGGTCGGCGCGCTTGAGCGCAACAAGCGCTATCTGCGCGGCGTCATCGCCCGCAAGGTCAATCTGAAATTCGCGCCCGACATCCGCTTCCGCATCGACGAGCGGTTCGACGAGGCGGAGCGGATCGAGAAGCTGTTGCGCTCGCCGGCGGTGCAGCGCGACCTTGGCGGAGATGGCGGTGACGAGCATTGACGCGAGGCGGCCGGCCGAGCCGGGCGGCCAGCGCAGGCGGCCGAAGCTCGACATCCACGGCTGGATCGTGCTCGACAAGCCGGTCGGCATGACGTCGACGCACGCGG
Source organism: Xanthobacteraceae bacterium (assembly GCA_035636455.1). GTDB lineage: Bacteria > Pseudomonadota > Alphaproteobacteria > Rhizobiales > Xanthobacteraceae > AP-16. The sequence goes on along the minus strand of DASPZC010000142.1, from coordinate 14,232 downwards.
TGTCGGCGATCAAGCGCCTGACCTGCGCCAGGCGCGCGGGCCACGCCGGCACGCTCGATCCGCTCGCCTCCGGATGCCTGCCGATCGCGCTCGGCGAAGCGACCAAGACCGTCCCGTTCGTCATGGATGGACGCAAGCTCTATCGCTTCACCGTGCGCTGGGGCGAGGAGCGCGACACCGACGACGCCGAAGGACAAGTGGTCGCGACGAGCCTCGCGCGTCCGCGCGAACCCGACATCCGCGCCGTGCTGCCGTGCTTCACCGGCACCATCTCGCAAGTGCCGCCGCGTTTTTCCGCCGTGAAGGTCGAGGGCGAGCGCGCCTATGACCTGGCGCGCGACGGCGAGACGGTCGAGCTCGAGGCGCGGCCGGTCGAAATCGCCCGGCTCGATCTGGTGGAGCTGCCGGACGGCGACCACGCGGCGTTCGAAGCCGAGTGCGGCAAGGGCACCTATGTGCGCGCGCTCGCGCGCGACATGGGCCGGCTGCTCGGCACGCTCGGCCACGTCTGCGCGCTGCGGCGGACCGCGGTCGGGCCGTTCGGCCCGGATGACATGATTTCGCTGGAACGGCTCGAGCCTTTGTGGCATAGAGCCGCCGCCGGCGAGGCGAGCCTCGCCAATGCGCTCAAGCCCGTTGAGACCGCGCTGGCCGACATCCCGGCGCTGGCCGTCAGCCGGGCCGACGCGGCCCGGCTCCAGAGGGGCCAAGCCGTTCTGTTGCGCGGACGGGACGCCCCAATTCTCCGCGGCGCGGTCTATGTCACGACATCGGGCCTTCTCGTGGCCCTTGCCGAGATCGACCGCGGCGAGATCGTCCCCAAGCGCGTGTTCAACCTGGCCGGCCTGATGGGCAGCGCCGGCTTTCGAAAAGGTGCCTAGACGATGTCGCTGACGGTCGACCGCAAGGCGGAAATCATCAAATCCTATGCTACGACAACCGGCGACACCGGGTCGCCGGAGGTGCAAGTCGCAATCCTGTCCGAGCGTATCGCCAGCCTGACCGAGCATTTCAAGGCCCACGTCAACGATAACCATTCGCGACGCGGCTTGCTCAAGCTCGTCTCGCAGCGGCGCCAGTTGCTCGATTATCTCAAGCGCAGCGATGAAGGGCGCTACAAGACATTGATCGAGCGGCTCGGCATTCGCCGCTGATGCGTTCCGCGCGGCTCGTCCGCGCTTGTTGCGTGCGGATGCCAGCCGGCGTCCGCCGTTGGGTCAGGCAGCCAGGCGGCTGCCGACCGTAGACCGGGGCCACACGGCCCTTGAACCCGAAGGGGAGACAGAAGGCCATGGCAGGATCGCCGGACGCTGTTCCGTTCCTAGTTGCTGGAGCATGATCTTTTCCGAAAACCGGTGCCCACCCCGGATCAAGTCCGGGGCAGGCCTTTTCGGGATCATGCTCTGGACCGGACAGCCTCTCGCCGTCTTGCTCATGGCTTTCGCCTTCCCGGCAAGACCATGAGAGAAGGTACAAATGTTCGATATCCATCGTGTTGGACTTGATTGGGGCGGACGCAAGCTCGTTCTTGAGGCCGGCAAGGTAGCCCGCCAGGCGGACGGTGCGGTCGTCGCCACCTACGGCGAGACCACCGTGCTCGCGACCGTCGTCTCCGCCAAGGAGCGCAAGGAGGGAATCGATTTCCTCCCGCTCACCTGCAACTACTTCGAAAAGTTCTATGCGGCCGGCCGCATTCCCGGCGGCTATTTCAAGCGCGAAGGCCGCCCGACCGAGAAGGAAACGCTGGTCTCGCGGCTGATCGATCGGCCGATCCGACCCCTGTTCGCCGACGGCTATCGCTGCGACACCCAAGTGATCGTCACCGTGCTGTCGCATGATCTGGAAAACGATCCGGACGTGGTCGCCATGGTGGCGGCCTCGGCGGCGCTCACCCTGTCGGGGGTGCCGTTCATGGGACCGATCGGCGCCGCGCGCGTCGGCTTCATCAACAACGAGTACGTGCTCAACCCGCAGATCGACGAGATGCTGGAGAGCCAGCTCGATCTCGTCGTCGCCGGCACCGCGGACGCGGTGCTGATGGTCGAGTCGGAGGCGAAGGAGCTGGCCGAGGAGGTCATGCTCGGCGCCGTCATGTTCGGCCACAGGCATTTCCAGCCCGTCATCGACGCCATCATCCGCCTGGCCGAGAAGGCCGCCAAGGAGCCGCGCGACTTCGCGCTGCCGGACAGTGCGGCGCTCGAGAAGGAGATGCTCGGCCTGATCGAGCAGGATCTGCGCGCCGCTTACGCGATCCCGGGTAAGCAGGAGCGCCACGTGGCGGTCGACGCCGCCAAGGCCAGGGTCACCGCCCACTTCTTCCCCGAGGGTGCGGCAAACCCGCCCTACGATCCGCTGCGCGTCGCCGGCGTGTTCAAGGAGCTCGAGGGGAAAATCGTCCGCTGGAACATTCTCGACACCGGCCGGCGCATCGATGCGCGCGACGTGAAGACGGTGCGGCCGATCGTCTCGGAAGTCGGCATTCTGCCGCGCGCGCACGGCTCGGCCTTGTTCACCCGCGGCGAGACCCAGGCACTGGTGATCGCCACGCTCGGGACCGGCGAGGACGAGCAGTTCGTCGACGCGCTGCAGGGGACGTACAAGGAGACGTTCCTGCTGCACTACAATTTCCCGCCGTTCTCGGTCGGCGAGACCGGGCGCCTCGGCGCGCCGGGACGCCGCGAGGTCGGCCACGGCAAGCTCGCGTGGCGGGCGATCCGGCCGATGCTGCCGCCACATCACGAGTTCCCCTACACGATCCGCATCGTCTCGGAGATCACCGAGTCGAACGGGTCGTCCTCGATGGCAACGGTATGCGGCACCTCGCTGGCGCTGATGGATGCCGGCGTGCCGCTGCGGCGTCCGACCGCCGGCATCGCCATGGGGCTGATCCTCGAGGGCGAGCGCTTCGCCGTGCTGTCCGACATCCTGGGCGACGAGGATCATCTCGGCGACATGGACTTCAAGGTGGCGGGCACCGAGCGCGGCGTCACCTCGCTGCAGATGGACATCAAGATCTCCGGCATCACCGAGGAGATCATGCGCGTGGCGCTCGGCCAGGCGAAGGACGGCCGCCTGCACATCCTCGGCGAGATGGGCAAGGCGCTCACGTCCGCGCGAGCGGAACTCGGCGCGCATGCGCCGCGCATCGAGGTGATCAACATCCCGGTCGACAAGATCCGCGAGGTGATCGGCTCGGGCGGCAAGGTCATCCGCGAGATCGTGGAGAAGACCGGGGCCAAGATCGACATTTCCGACGACGGCACGGTCAAGATCGCGTCGGCGAACGGCGAGTCGATCAAGGCGGCGATCAACTGGATCAAGTCGATCGCCTCGGAGCCGGAGGTCGGGCACATCTACGACGGCACGGTGGTCAAGGTGGTCGACTTCGGCGCTTTCGTGAACTTCTTTGGCTCCAAGGACGGCCTCGTCCATATCAGCCAGCTCGCCCCGCGCCGGGTGCAGAAGGTCACCGACGTGGTCAAGGAGGGCGACCGGGTGAAGGTCAAGCTGCTCGGGTTCGACGAGCGCGGCAAGGTGCGGCTGTCGATGAAGATCGTCGACCAGCAGACCGGCGAGGACCTCGAGGCCAAGCAGAGGGCCGAGGCCGAGCAGGCGCGCGAGGTTGTGGGCGGGGAGTGAGGCCGACGCGCATCCCGCGTCCTTGAGCTTTTGACATGAAGAGCGGCCGCAAGGCCGCTCTTTTCGTTTGCGCGATAATCTTATGCTACTGCGCCGCGTCCTTGGGGCATTCGTCGCCGGAGCCTTCGGCCTGATCCCCATTCTTGAGCGCGGTCGGGTGCGGCATAGTGATGATGTTGTAGCCGGAATCGACGAAGTGGACGTCGCCGGTGACGCCGGTCGAGAGGTCGCAGAGCAGATAGAGCGCGGCGCCGCCGATCTCCTCGAGCGTCACCCCGCGGCGCAGCGGCGAGTGGCGCTGCTGGTAGGCGAACATCAGCCGCGCGTCGCTGATGCCGGCGCCGGCGAGGGTGCGGATCGGCCCGGCCGAGATGGCGTTGACGCGGATGGCGGACGGCCCGAAATCGACTGCGAGGTAGCGCACCGAGGCCTCGAGCGCGGCCTTCGCCACCCCCATGACGTTGTAGTTGGGCATCGCCCGCGCGCCGCCGTTATAGGTGAGCGTCACCATGGCGCCGCCCGCCGGCATCAGGGCGGCGGCGCGTCTCGCCACCTCGGTGAAGGAGAAGCACGAGATCACCATGGTGCGCACGAAATTCGCCCGCGTGGTGTCGGCGTAGCGCCCCTTCAGCTCGTTCTTGTCGGAGAATGCGATCGCGTGAACGAGGAAATCGAGCGAGCCCCATTTCTCCGCCAGCGCGGCGAAGACGGCATCGACCGACGCGGCATCCTCCACGTCGCACGGCAGCACCAAGTCCGAGCCGACGGAGCGGGCGAGCGGCGTCACCCGCTTGGCCAGAGCCTCGCCCTGGTAGGTGAAGGCAAGCATGGCGCCGTGCGCGGCGAGCGCGCGGGCGATGCCCCAGGCGATCGAGTGGTCGTTGGCGACCCCCATGACCAGCCCGCGCTTGCCTTGCATCAACGCCGTCATGGGACCGCACTCTCACGCGACACGGGCATCGGCACGGCGGTCACGCGTCGAGCCGCTTGAGCACCAGGGAGGCGTTGGTGCCGCCGAACCCGAACGAATTGGACAGGACGCAGCCGACCTGCACGTTGTCGCGGCGCTTGCGCACGATCGGCACGTCGGCGAACGCTGGATCGAGATTCTCGATGTTGGCGCTCTCGCAGATGAAGCCGCTGTTCATCATCAGCATCGAGTAGATCGCCTCGTGCACGCCGGCGGCGCCGAGCGAATGGCCGGACAGGGACTTGGTCGCCGAGATGGGCGGGCACTTGTCGCCGAACACCTCGCGGATCGCCTCGATCTCCTTGAGGTCGCCGACCGGCGTCGCGGTCGCGTGCGGATTGATGTAGTCGACCGGCGTCTTCACCCCGGCGAGCGCCATCTTCATGCAGCGCACCGCGCCTTCGCCGGATGGCGCCACCATGTCGAAGCCGTCCGAGGTTGCTCCGTAGCCGGCGACCTCGGCGTAGATTTTTGCGCCGCGCGCCTTGGCGTGCTCGAGCTCCTCCAGCACGACGACGCCGGCGCCGCCCGCCACCACGAAGCCGTCGCGATCCACGTCGTAGGCGCGCGAGGCCTTCTCGGGGGTGGCGTTGAACTTCGACGACATCGCCCCCATGGCGTCGAACAGCACCGAGAGCGTCCAGTCGAGCTCCTCGCAGCCGCCCGCGAAGATGATGTCCTGCTTGCCGAGCTGGATCGTCTCCATGGCGTTGCCGATGCAATGGCTCGACGTCGCGCAAGCCGAGGAGATCGAATAATTGACGCCCTTGATCTTGAACCAGGTGGCGAGCGTCGCCGAAGCCGTCGAGCACATGGTCTTCGGCACGGCGAACGGGCCGACGCGCTTGGGACCTTTGCTCCGCGTGATGTCGGCCGCTTCCACGATCGCGCGAGTCGACGGACCGCCCGACCCCATGATGATGCCGGTACGCTCGTTGACGACCTCGTTCTGCTCGAGGCCGGCGTCGCGGATCGACTGCTCCATGGCCACGTGGTTCCACGCGGCACCGCCGCCGAGGAAGCGCAGCGCCCGGCGGTCGACCGCGCCTTCGGGCTCGAGCGTCGGCGCACCATGGACCTGCGAGCGGAAGCCCAGCTCCACGTGCTTGTCCGCGCGCACGATGCCGGATTTGGCCTCGCGCAGGCTCGCCATGACTTCCTGGGTGCTGTTGCCGATCGGCGAGACGATGCCCATCCCGGTGACGACGACCCGTCTCATGCTTGCCTCGTCCGCATGCTCGCCTGGCGATCCGCCGCAGGCTTCCTCGCGCTCTGCCGGGTCAGGCACCGCTCGGCTGCATCATGGCATCCTGGCGGAACAGGCCGACCTTGAGGTCCTTCGCGCGGTAGATCACCGAGCCGTCCGCGGACAGCCAGCCGTCGGCAATGCCGAGCACCAGCTTCGAGCGCATCACGCGCTTGATGTCCAATCCGTACACGACCTTCTTCATGGTCGGCAGGACCTGGCCGGAAAGTTTCAGTTCGCCCAAGCCGAGCGCGCGGCCCTTGCCGGGCGCCCCGAGCCAGCCGAGGAAGAAGCCGAGCAATTGCCACAGCGCGTCGAGCCCGAGGCAGCCGGGCATCACCGGGTCACCCTTGAAATGGCAGGGGAAGAACCAAAGGTCCGGCTTCACGCTCAGTTCCGCCCGCACCAGACCCTTGCCGTGCTCGCCGCCTTGCTCGGCGATCTCCGAGATGCGGTCGAACATCAGCATGGGCGGCAGCGGCAATTGCGGACCCTCACCGAACAATTCGCCGCGGCCGCACGCCAGCAAGTCCTCATAATCGAAGCTGGGGCGCCGGCTGGGCAGTTCGGTCTGAAGCTGCGGTGATCCGGCCATTGGTATTCTCCTGTACCGTCGATGTCCTAACACAGGCGGTCCGATCGAAAAAGCGGCCCGGCCGCGCCCGGCGCCGCCTTGCGCGGCGAGCCGATGCCGCGAGGCCGCGCGGATTGCCGCATCCGCAGGGTGCACGTAAGGACGAGCGGCAACCGTCGCACCGCCGGCGCCATGTCGCGGGGACGCTGTTGCGAGGAGGTTGCAAGAGTCCGCCGGCCTCGCCTATGATCCCACTTGCAACGATCTTGGCCGGGGCGAGCCCGACCGAGAAAGGCTATGCGCATGCCGCGACCGCGAGCGATGGTCTTTTCCAGCACGGTGCCTGCGGCCGCCGATCGGCGGCCCGGAACGACCGTGCGCGCGACACTCACCGGCTGCCTGTGGCACGACGTCAAGGCCATGTTGCGGCGGGTGGGGCTGCGGCCGACCCGTCAGCGCATGTCGCTCGGCTGGATCCTGTTCTCCAAGGGCGACCGCCACGTGACGGCCGAGCTGCTCTACGAGGAGGCGACCAGGGCCAAGGTGCCGGTCTCGCTGGCGACCGTCTACAACACGCTGCACCAGTTCACCGAGGCGGGGCTGCTGCGCCAGGTCGCGGTGGACGGCTCGAAAACCTATTTCGACACCAACGTGTCGGAGCACCACCATTTCTTCGTCGAGGGCGAGCACGCCCTGTTGGATATCCCGGGCGCGCAGGGGATCGTCGACAAGCTGCCGGCCGCGCCGGAAGGCTACGAGATCGCCCGCGTCGATGTGGTGGTGCGGCTGCGGCGCAAGGGCGAATAGGGCCGCGTCATCCGCGGCTCGACAACGCTAGTCTACCTTCTCGTTGGGATAGACCCCCCACAACCGGTCCTGCTCGATCCAGCCGTCATAACCGTCGCCGGCGATGCGGCACCACGTGCCGGTGCAACGCTTGACCGCGCCCAGCACGCCAGGCTGCAGCCGGGCAATGACGCGGCTGTGGCCGTCGGCATCCCGATGGATCGGCAGCGGCTCGTCCTTGGCCTTCACCTTGGCGGCTACGATGGCGGTGCGGCGGCCCGACAGCAGCGAGTGATAGACCCAGCCCTCGGCGCCTTCCCAGTCGCGCACGCGCCGCCAGTTCTCGAACTCGGCCGTGACCTCGACGGGAAGCGCGGAGCGCGTATAGACCCAGGTCACGTCATGGTCCTTGGTCGGACCGGCGCGCACGTTGACCTTGCCCGGCTTGAGGCTGACGAAACGCGGCACGGGGAGGCCGCTGATCGAGCCCGTCGCCATCGGATCGGCCGCCCGCACGGCGCTCGCGCCGGCCATCGCAGCGATCAGGCAGGCGAAGAGCGAAGCGATCGACCGGCGCCGCGCTGATGTCATGGGACCCGTCTGCAGATGCTCGGCGGGCGGCTTGTGTTGGCACGGCCATCTGATAGAGAGGGACCGGCCTCCCCGCACCCGCGTCCGATCGGACCGTCACAGTGTCGGTCGGCCCGGTTAACGAGGCCTGAACAGGAGCGCGGCGTGTGGAGACGCGCGCAAGTGTCGAGGGCGTGGGAATGCCGAACCGCAAGCGGCCGCTGGTCGTCGTGACGCGCAAGCTGCCCGACAGCGTCGAGACGCGCATGCGCGAACTCTTCGACACCCGCCTCAACCTCGACGACAAGCCGATGACCCATGGGGAACTCGCCGAGGCCGCGCGCGTCGCCGACGTGCTGGTGCCCACCGTCACCGACCGCATCGACGCCGCCGTGCTCAGCCAATCGGGCGAGAAGCTCAAGTTGATCGCCAATTTCGGCAACGGCGTCGACAACATCGACGTGACCACCGCGCTTCAGCGCGGCATCACCGTCACCAATACGCCGGGCGTGCTGACCGAGGACACCGCCGACATGACCATGGCGTTGATCCTCGCCGTGCCGCGCCGGCTGGCCGAAGGCGCCGCCGTGCTCAGCGGCGACAAGGAATGGACCGGCTGGACGCCGACCTGGATGCTCGGCCACCGCATCTGGGGCAAGCGGCTCGGCATCATCGGCATGGGACGGATAGGCCAGGCGGTGGCGCGGCGCGCCCGCGCCTTCGGCCTGCAGATTCACTATCACAACCGCCGCCGCGTGCCGCCGCGCGTCGAGGAGGAGCTCGAGGCGACCTACTGGGAGAGCCTCGACCAGATGCTCGCCCGCATGGACATCATCTCGGTCAATTGCCCGCATACGCCGGCGACCTATCACCTGCTCTCGGCGCGTCGCCTCAAGCTGATGCGGCCCGGCGCCTATGTGGTCAACACGGCGCGCGGCGAGGTGATCGACGAGAACGCGCTCACACGAATGATCGAGGCGGGAGAGCTTGCCGCGGCGGGCCTCGACGTGTTCGAGCACGAACCGGCCATCAACCCGAAGCTGCTGCGGCTGGCGCGCGCCGGCAAGGTCGTGCTGCTGCCCCATATGGGCTCCGCCACCATGGAGGGCCGCATCGACATGGGCGAAAAAGTCATCATCAACATCCGGACCTTCATGGACGGCCACCGACCGCCCGATCGGGTGCTGCCGTCGATGCTGTAATCCCGTCACTGCGGACCGTCATGTCACCTCGCACTCTCGCCCCATTCGCCGCGGCCGCCGCTACCCTGATCGGCGGCCAGGCGTTCGCCCAGCCGATGACGGTCGACGAGTTTCGTCGCGAACTGGTCGGACTGCCGCTGTGCGGCACGCCGACCACCGGCCCGCTCGCCGGCAAGGCCCTGTGCACCGTCCATCTGCCCGACGGGACGGCGGTCCTGGCCGGCTCGGGCCTCCTGGTGCGCGGGGTATGGGAAGCGGACAACGGGCGCATCTGCCGGCGCAATGCCCAGGATCCGGCCGATAAGCGGCGCTGCGTCGATTATGAGCGCACCGGGGCCAACCGCTATCGCAACAGCGACGGCGTCGAGTTCTGCATCGGGCCGTGCGCGACCGACGCGGCGAGCACCAATTCGGGCAACGGCACCCGCTAGTACTTTCGCGGCGCGCGCGTGCGGGTATGATCGCCCCGGACTCACCGGGAGGGTTCATCCATGCGCGCAGCTATCGCGAGTGCCGCAGTCGTGTTGTTTGCCGCGACCGCTTCCCTTGCCGCCGGCCGGCTCACGCCGAGCGAGATCCAGGCGACCTTCTTCACCGGCCAGCCGTTCACCGCGTCGGCGCAGAACATCAGCTACAAGATGGTGTTCGCGCCGGACGGCAAGATGACGCGCGAGCCGGTGGGCAAGCGCGGCGTCAAGAACGAAGGCACCTGGAAGCTGTCGAAGGACGGCTACTGCACGACGTGGAAAGGCGACAAGCAGAACTGCTACGTGGTGACCACCAGCGGCGACAACAAATGGTCGGTCATGCGCGGCACCGCCTCGATGGCGACGTGGACGAAGTAGAGGTCAGAGGTCAGAGGTCGGATGACAGAGGACAGATGAAGCGTCCGACCTCCGATCTCTGACATCTGACATCCGTCATCTGACATCTGACATCTGAATCGTCGGGCTGTCTCCGCTGAGCGGATTTTTCGGGTCCCAGCCATAATTCAGCGTCTCGAAGCGCAGAGCGCGCGCGTCGAGCATCAGCAAACGGCCGACCAGACCTTCGCCGAAACCCACGATCTCGCGGATCACCTCGAGCGCCATCATCGAGCCCAGGATGCCAGTGAGCGCGCCGAGGATGCCCGCCTCCGCGCACGCCGGAATCGTGCCGGCGGGAGGCGGCTCGGGAAACAGGCAGCGATAGGTCGGGTTCGGCACCCCGCGCGCGCTGCGCTCGTGCGCGCGGATGGTGGTGAGCGTGCCGTCGAAGGTGCCGACCGCGGCGGTCACCAGCGGACGCTTGGCGAAGTAGCAGGCGTCGGAGACGAGATAGCGCGTCGCGAAATTGTCGGAGCCGTCGGCGACGATGTCACAACTGCCGATGAGATCGAGCGCGTTCGCGGCAGTGAGCCGCACGTCGTGGGTCTTGATCGCCACGTGCGGATTGAGCCGGCGGATCGCCGCGGCCGCGCTCTCGACCTTGGGATGTCCGACGTCGGGGGTGGCATGGATCACCTGGCGCTGCAGATTGGAGAGGGCAACCTTGTCGTCGTCGACGACGGACAGCGTGCCGACGCCGGCCGCCGCCAGATAGAGCAGCACCGGCGTCCCGAGCCCGCCGGCCCCGACCACGAGGACGTGCGCTTTCTTCAGCGCCGCCTGGCCGGGGCCGCCGACCTCGCGCAGCACGATGTGGCGCGCGTAGCGCTCAAGCTCGTCCGACGTAAGCATCGTTCGCGACAACCCTCGCCCGCGGCCGCAACGGCAGCGCAGCCTTGCTCATATGATCGGACGGCTTGCCGCCGGCAAGCCTCACGGTTGCGCGGCCGATCATGTCGGGTACGCTGCCGATGATCGAGGGGGTCGCCATGAGGGTCGTCGGGGCCGTCCTGTTGTGTCTCGTCGCCTGCGCGCCGGCCGTGGCCCAGGCGCAGAAACCCGCCAAGCCGCCGACGGCCGTGCCGGCGGCACCGGCGCCGGCCGCCTATGCGGGGATGCCGCCGGCCGAACGCATGGCGATCCAGAACGACCTGATCTGGGTCGGCGCCTATAACGGCACCGCGACGGGGGAGTTCGGGCCGCGCGCCGTCGCCGCCGTGAAGGCCTTTCAGAAGGACAACGGCGGCCGGGAGACCGGTGTGTTGTTGCCGGTGGAGCGCACGGCGCTTGCCGCCGCCGCCAGGACGAAACAGGACGCGGTCGGCTGGAACGTGCTCGGCGATCAGCCGACCGGCATGCGCCTCGGGCTGCCGCTCAGGCTCCTCGGCCTCGCCGGGCCGATCAAGGACGGCTCGCGCTACCGGTCTCCCCGCAACGACGTGCAGATCGAGACGTTCAAGGTCGCCGCGCCCGGCATCATGCTGGCGGCCGTGTTCGAGCAGCAGAAGAAGGAGCCAGCCGGCCGCCAGGTCGATTACAGCGTGCTGCGGCCGGACTTTTTCGTGGTCTCCGGACTGCAGGGCCAGAAGAAATTCTACGTGCGTGCGGAGATGAAGAGCGGAGAGATGCGCGGCTTCACGGTCCTCTACGATCAGGCCCTGGACAAGACGATGGAGCCGGTCGTGGTCGCGATGTCGAGCACGTTCATGGCATTCCCGACCGGCGCCCTCGCGGTCCCGCCGCCGCCTCCCAAGACCGAATACTCGACCGGCATCATCCTCGACGCCGCCGGCCACATCCTCGCCGCGCGCGACACCACGAGCGGATGCTACGTCATCACGACGGGGCTCGGCCCTGCCGACCGCATCGCCGATGACAAGGACACGGGCCTCGCGCTGCTGCGCGTCTACGGTGCGCCGGACCCGCACGCGATCGCGTTCGCGAACGGCGCGCCGGCATCGCCGGACGTCACCCTCGTTGGCATCGCCGACCCGCAGGTCCAGGGCGGAGGCGATGCGGTGTCGGCCGTCCGCGCGCGGCTCGGCGACGGCGCGGGAACAGCGACGCGCCCGATCGCGCCCGCCCCGGTCCTGGGATTTTCCGGCGCGGCCGCCCTCGATGCGCAGGGCCATCTCGTCGGAATGGTTTCGCTCAAGCCCGCGCTCGTGGCCGGACCCCCGCCTGCCGCCGCCCCGGCCGCCTTGGTGGCGAGGGAGCTGATCGAGCGGTTCCTCGGTCGCGAGAACGTCGCGCCTGCTGCCTCGAGCGGCGCGGGACTCGATGCCGCCAAGGCCGCGGTCGTGCGCATCATCTGCTCCCGCAAGTGACCCGGATGGGCCGGCACCAGCATTCGCCGGCCGCCATCAATCGGCCCTTGATTTCTCAAGAGAATTTGGTGAGTTCGTTTTGCAAAATTATAACCGCCAGTTATGACGGCGGCCCGCGACCGACCTCATCGGTTCTTGAACTGCGGCGGCCGCTTCTCGATGAACGCCGTCATGCCTTCCTTCTGATCCTCGGTCGCGAACAGCGAGTGGAACACGCGGCGTTCGAAGCGGATGCCTTCGGCGAGCGTGGTCTCGTAGGCGCGGTTGACGCTCTCCTTGGCGATCATCAGGGACGGCAGCGACATGGACGCGATGGTCTCGGCCGCCTTCATGGCTTCGTCCATCAGGTTCGCGAGCGGCACGACGCGGGCGACGAGGCCCGAACGCTCGGCTTCCGCCGCGTCCATCATGCGGCCGGTGAGGCACAGGTCCATGGCCTTGGCCTTGCCGACCGCGCGCGCGAGGCGTTGCGTGCCGCCGATTCCCGGGATGACGCCGAGCTTGATCTCCGGCTGGCCGAATTTCGCGTTGTCGGCCGCGATGACGAGGTCGCACATCATGGCAAGCTCGCAGCCGCCGCCGAGCGCAAAGCCAGCGACCGCGGCGATCACCGGCTTGCGCGCGCGCGCCAGCGGGTCCCAGGCCGCCGCGAAGTCGCCCATGAACGCATCCATGTAGGTTTTTTCCGCCATCTCCTTGATGTCGGCGCCGGCCGCGAACGCTTTTTCCGATCCGGTGATGAGGAGGCAGGCGACGCTAGCGTCCGCCTCGAAGGCCTGCACGGCCGCGTTCAATTCGGACACCAGCGCCGCATTGAGCGCGTTGAGCACCTGCGGTCGGTTGAGCCGGATGATCCCGACCTTGCCGCGGGTCTCGACGAGAATGTTTTGATAGCTCATGGCTGAAACTCCACTCGAATTCAGGTGCGGGGTTGGCCTGGCCGCGCCGCCTATTTCTGGCACGCCGGGCAGAAGAAGGTCGAGCGGCCGCCCTGCACGATGCGCCGCACCTTGCCGCGGCAGCCGGGCGTGGGACACGGCTGTCCTTCGCGGTCGTAGACGCGGAAATTATGCTGGAAGTCGCCGAGTTCGCCATTGGTGCGGCGATGGTCGCGCAGCGACGAGCCGCCGGCCGCGATGGCGTCGTTGAGCACCGCCTTGATGGCCTCGACGAGGCGCCCGGCGCGCTCGGTCGGCGCGCCGCTTTTCGTCTCCAGCGTGGCGGCGCTGCGCAGCGGCGAGAGGCGCGCGCGATGCAGCGCCTCGCATACGTAGATATTGCCGAGCCCGGCCACCACCTTCTGGTCGGACAGCGCGGCCTTCAGGCTGGTCTTCTTGCCGGCGCAAGCTGCCGCCAGCATCGCGGCGTCGAACGCGTTGCCGAGCGGCTCGGGGCCGACCGCCTTCATCAGCGGATGCTCGGCAAGCTCTGCGCGCGGCACCAGCAGCATGAGGCCGAACCGGCGCGGGTCGTTGAAGACGATGCGCGCGCCCGACGACATGTGGAACACGATGTGATCGTGCGCCTTGGCGTCGGAGCGCTTGTAGTGGAAACCGCGCGGGGTCTTGCTCCGGCCTTTCGTCGACACGCGAAAGGAGCCGGACATGCCGAGGTGCATCATCAGCACCTCGCCGGACGAGAGGTCCGCGAGCAGATATTTGGCGCGCCGGCCGAGCCCGGTCACGGTCGTGCCGGTGAGGCGCCGCACGAAATCCCTGGGCAGCGGCCGGCGCAGGTCGGGCCGGTTCGCCTCGACCTTGACGAAGCGGGCGTCCTCCATCACCGGAGCGAGGCCGCGCCGGACGGTTTCAACTTCGGGAAGCTCGGGCATGGGTGGGGTTCGTTCACCTTGACGGCAGGTGTGATAGCGCCGTTGCGGGGGGCGCGCTATGGTCCCGATCGAACGGAGATGACGCCTTTGCGGCAAAATGCTGCGCGCGACACGCATTTCGGCTTCCGCACCGTGCCGCTCGACGACAAGCAGCGGCTGGTGGACGACGTATTCCACACGGTCGCGCGGCGCTATGACCTGATGAACGACCTGATGTCGGC
>DASPZC010000141.1:0-5773 GCA_035636455.1 Xanthobacteraceae bacterium | reverse complement strand
TCCCGACGCGCTGGCCGACGCCGTGCGCCGCCACCTTGCCGCCTTCGACGCCGCCGACGGCGCGCGCGAGGTCGCCCTCGCCTTCCGCTGGCGCGGCGCCCCCTCCTACGAGCGCATCGCCGCGTTCGCGCTCGGCCTGCGCCGCGGCCTTGCCGCCGCCGTCGACCGGGGCCGAAACCTGTTCGTCATGCTCGATGGCGACGTGGCGCAGACGCTCGGCGCCATCCTGCGCGAGGAGCTGCACGTCGAGAACGAGATGCTGGTCATCGACGGCGTCAGCCTGCGCGATTTCGACTACATCGACCTCGGCCGCATCCGCATGCCCTCGCACACCGTGCCCGTCACCATCAAATCCCTGGTGTTCAGCCAGGACCACCGCCGCCCGCATACGCATCACCGCTGAGCGTTCCCCGGGCGCAGCGCAGCACGCAGCAAAGCGGAGTGGTGCGCTGCAGACCCGGGGTCCAGGCTTCAACAGGTGGACCCCGGATCAGCGATGCACCACTCCGCTGCGCTTCGCGCTGCATCGCATCCGGGGCATGCCGCGTGATTGACCCCTCTCCGCGCGCGGTGCTAGCGTCCGCCGCGTCCCGCGCGGAACGACGTTCCGCATGAAGGAACAAGCGCCGAGGCCTCGATGGAAGCGGCTGGTCTTGTCTCCGACGTGGCGATCCCCCGCGCCCGCGCGTGGCCGCGCCTCGACCTCAAATGGGTGGCGATCGCCGGCGCGGTCGCGCTGGTCGCCTGGCTCGCCCTCGTGCCGCTCGTCTTTCTGCTGTGGCAGAGCTTCCTCACCCCGGAGACCGCGAGCGCTCCGGCGCAGCTCACGTTGGAGAACTACCGCGCCGCCTATTCGACCGCCGAGACGCTGCATCTCTTCGCCAACTCGCTCGCCTTCGCGTGCGGCGCGGCGCTGCTGTCGTTCGTGCTCGGCGCCACCTTCGCCTTCATCAACGAGCGCACCGACACGCCGTGCAAATCGCTGTTCTTCGGCCTTGCCGTCATCCCGCTGGTGATACCCAGCGTGCTCTTCACCGTGGCGTGGATCCTGCTGGCGAGCCCGAAGATAGGCCTCATCAACCTGGCGCTGCAGGGCTGGCTCGGCACCGACGCGGTGTTCGTCAACGTCTATTCGCTCGGCGGCATGATCTTCGTCGACGGCCTGCATTATTCGCCCATGGCGTTCCTGCTGATGACCGCGGCGTTGCGCGCCATGGACCCGGCGCTCGAGGAATCGGCGCTGATGAGCGGCGCCTCCGCGTTGCAGGTCGCCCGCCGGATCACGCTCGGACTTGTCTGGCCCGCGGTCGTCGCCTCGCTCCTCATCCTGTTCGTGCGCGCGATCGAATCCTTCGAGGTGCCGGCGCTGCTCGGCCTGCCGGTCGGCATCGAGGTCTATACGTCGGCGATCTACCAGGCGGTGCACAAATATCCGAGCGAGGTCGGCCTCGCCTGCGCCTACGCGGTCACCTTGCTGCTGATCGCCGCGCTGTGCATCTCCATGCAGTCGCGCCTGTCGAGCCGCGCCGAGCACTTCGCCACCGTGACCGGCAAGGGCTTTCGCCCGCGCGCGCTGGCGATCGGCCGCTGGCGTTATCTCACCGCGTCGCTTTTCGTGCTCTATTTCGCCGTCATCGTGCTGCTGCCGTTCCTGGTGCTGGTCTGGTCGTCGCTGCAGAAGTTCTACCGCGTGCCCTCGCTCGCCGCGCTCGGCACCGTGTCGCTCGACGCCTATCGCAGCGTGCTCGATTTCCCCAGCGTCGGCACCGCCGTGTGGAACAGCATCCTGCTCTCGTTCGGGGCCGCGACGATCATCATGCTGGCGACCTCGGTGCTGTGCTGGGTCATCGTGCGCACCCGCATGCCCGGCCGCTGGTCGCTCGACAGCCTCGCCTCGCTGCCGCTCGCGGTGCCCGGGCTCGTGCTCGGCCTCGCCATCATGATCTGCTATCTGACGATCGACATCGGCGTTTACGGCACCCTCGCGATCATGCTGATCGCCTACGTCACCCGCTTCATGCCTTACGGCATGCGCTACAATTCGGTCTCCATGCTGCAGCTGCACAAGGAGCTCGAGGAATCCGCGGCGCTCAGCGGCGCCTCGTGGGCGACGATCTTCCGGCGCATCGTGCTGCCGCTGCTCAAGCCCGGCCTGATCGCCGGCTGGATCTACGTGGTGATCGTCTCGGTGCGCGAGCTGTCGAGCTCGATCCTGCTCTACAGTCCCGGCACCGAGGTCGTGTCGATCGTGATCTGGGAGCTGTGGCAGAACGGGCAATATGTCGAGCTGTCCGCGCTCGGCGTCATGCTGATCGGTGCTTTGTTCGTGCTGGTGATGGCGGCGCAGGTTGCTGGCCGGCGGTTCGGCATCGTCGAGGCGTGACGCGAAATTCGCAAGGAGCAAGGCATGGCCAGGAACGCCGTCGTGTCCGAGGAGCTGGCGAAGAAATTCGCCACCGAGAAGGACACGCCCTATACGCGCTGGGTGCGCCAAGAGGGCCTCGACATCATCGGCGCGCACTACGTGCCCAACCTGCACGATGTCGCGCTCAAATCCTGGCCGCGCCGCGGCGGGCGCGGCGTGTTCATCAATCACGAGGCCTCGCGCACCTCGAACGACTGCTACGTCTGCGAGATCCCTCCGGGCGGCAAGCTCGCGCCGCAGCGGCAATTGTACGAGGAGATGATCCTGGTGCTCGACGGCCGCGGCTCGACCAGCGTGTGGAACGATGCCGGCGCCCGCGTCACCTTCGAGTGGAAGGCGGGCGCCCTGTTCGCCATCCCGCTCAATGCCTCGCACCAGCATTTCAACGGCTCTGGGCGCGAGCCGGCCCGCTACGTAGCCGTCACCAACGCGCCGTCGGTCATCAATCTCTACGGCGAGATCGATTTCGTGTTCAACACGCCGCGCGATTTCCTCAGCCGCTTTTCCGGCGAGCCGGATTATTTCAGCGACGCCGGCGAGCAGAAGGGCCTGCTGCTCGACACCAATTTCGTCGCCGACGCGGTCAACCTGCCGCTGGTCGCCGCCGCCGAGCGCGGCGCCGGCGGCGGCCACATCCGCTTCAACATGGCGAAGGGCTCGATGAACAGCCACATCTCCCAGTTCCCAGTCGGCACCTACAAGAAGGCGCACGCGCACGGGCCGGGCGCCCACGTGATCATCCTCGGCGGCGAGGGCTTCTCGCTGATGTGGCCGGAGGGCGACGAGCCGCGCCGCTACGACTGGCAGGTCGGCGCGATGATCGTGCCGCCCAACATGTGGTTCCACCAGCACTTCAACACCGGAACGACGCCGGCGCGCTATCTCGCCTTCAAGCACGAGGGCGTCGCCATCCGCAACGCGCAGGGGGTCCCTAAGGCATGGATCAGCCGGCGCGCCGGCGGCGACCAGATCGATTATGCCGACGAGAAGCCGATCGTGCGCTCGCTGTTCGCCGACGCGCTCGCCCGCCACGGCCTCGCCGCGCGCATGGACCGCGCGTACGCGGCGGAGCAGTTGGAGCGTGCCCCGGATGCGATGCAGCACGGAGCGTAGCGGAGTGGTGCATCGCTGATCCGGGGTCCAGGTTGTTCGAAATTTTTGGACCCCGGGTCTGCGGCGCACCGCTTCGCGCTGCGCCGCGCCCGGGGCACAAGGAGGAGATCGTCATGCACGAAATCGCCGGCAAGGTGCACTGGCATGAGCCGGCCGGCGGCCGGCGCGCCGGCTTCGGCAAGTTCGGCCGACCGAAGACGCCGTACGACCTGTTCATGGAGACCGAGGGCATCCCGGTGTTTCGCGACATCGGCGTGCGCCGCGTGCAGGATCTGCCGCTGGCGCCGTGGAAGCGCATGGGCGGGCGCGGCACCTACGTCCAGCTCCACGGCACCGAAGGCAAGTGGGGCTGCTACGTGGTGGAGGTGCCCGGCGCCGGCGCGCTCGCGGCCGAGAAGCATCTCTATGAAGAAGTGTTCTACGTGGTCGAAGGCCGCGGCTCGACCGAGGTGTGGCTCGATCGGGATTTGAAGCGCCACGTATTCGAATGGCAGGCGGGCTCGCTGTTCTCGATCCCGCTCAACGCCTGGCACCGCCTCGTCAACGCCGGCTCGACCCCGGCGCTGCTGATCGGCGGCACCACCGCTCCCAATCTGATGAACCTCATCAACAATGCGGGCGCCATCTTCGATTGCCCGTACGAGTTCCGCGACCGCTTCAGCGGCGCCGACGATTTCTACAAGCCCAACGACGACATCGAGCCGGACCCGGTGCGCGGCCTCGCCATGCGCCGCACCAACTTCATCCCCGACATCGTCCATTGCGACCTGCCGCTCGACAACCGCCGCTCGCCGGGATTTCGCCGGGTCGAGCCGTTCATGACCGGCAACACCTTCTATCTGTGGATCGGCCAGCATGAGAACGGCCGCTATTCCAAGGCGCACGCGCACACCTCGGCGGCCGTGCTCATCTGCATCAAGGGCAAGGGCTACACCTATACTTGGCCTGAGCATCTCGGCACCACGCCGTGGCGCGACGGCAAGGCGGATCTGGTCAAGCGCGTCGACTACGAGCCGGTCGGCATGGTGTCGGCGGCGCCGGGCGGCGCGCGCTGGTTCCATCAGCATTTCGGCGCGTCGAAGGAGCCGCTACGGCTCACCGCCTGGTTCGGCCCCAACTCGCCCGGCCGCGAGCCCGGCCCGCCCGGCGAGACCCACATCGACTACACCGGCATGGACATCCCCGAGGGCGGCACCGCCATCCCCTATTGGATGGAGGACCCGTTCATCCGCAAGGAATACGGCGAAACGCTCGCGCGCAACGGCGCCCCGAACCGCATGGAGCCGCAGTTCTACGACCGGGCCTACAAAGGTGAGCTGCCGCGGGAATGATTCTTATCCCTCCCCCGCTTGCGGGAGGGTGGCGCCGCGAGGCGGCGCCGGGTGGGGGCACCCCTCCGCTGTCGGCGCAAAGAACCCCCACCCTACCCTCCCCCGCTTCGCGGGGGAGGGGCGCCCGAAAGGCCGGAGCGTCAAACAAATGACCGACGACAACGACGGCGGCCGCGTCTTCTTCTCCGGCACCGGCCGCACCTTGGCGGAGGAGGACGAGATCCGCCTGCTCAGCGTCGGCGTCGACATCGGCTCCTCGACCTCGCACCTCGTGTTCTCGCGCATCGTGCTGGAGCGGCTCGACAGCCGCTACGTGGTGACCGAGCGCGAGAGCTTCCACCACTCCGATATTTTGCTCACGCCCTATGCGGGTGCGCAGACGATCGACGCCGCGGCGCTCGGCGCCTTCATCGCCGATCAGTACAAAGAGGCGGCGGTCGAGCCCGACGAGATCGACTCCGGCGCGCTGATCCTCACCGGGGTCGCGGTCGCGCGCCGCAACGCGCGCGCGGTCGGCGAGCTGTTCGCGCGCCAGGCCGGCAAGCTCGTCGCGGTGAGCGCCGGCGACAATCTGGAGACGACGCTCGCCGCCTACGGCGCCGGCGCGGTTGCGCGCTCGATCCGCGACGACGCGACCGTGATGAACGTCGACGTCGGCGGCGGCACCTCGAAGATCGCCGTATGCGCCTGCGGCAAGGTGGTCGATCTCACCGCGCTCGACGTGGGCGCGCGCCTCGTGTGCCTCGACGAACGTGGACGCATCGTTCGCGTCGAGCCGGCCGGCGAACGATTCGGCGCGGCGCTGGGCATCGAGCTGGCGCCCGGCCGGCGGCTCGACGATCGCAATGCGCGCGCCCTTGCCGCGCGCATGGCCGACGATCTGTTCGCGGCGATGCGCGGCGCT
>DASPZC010000140.1:0-4366 GCA_035636455.1 Xanthobacteraceae bacterium | reverse complement strand
GCGCACCAGCGCGTGCCGCCCGCCGCACTGCCGGGTCTCTCAGGTAGTTGGCCCAATCTGTGGCCGGGGCCGCCTGCGGCTCTGCCGCCGGGTCCGCAGGTGCGCGGTCCCGACGACAACCGGCCGCCGCCCGGCAGCAGCGCCGGCCTCGACGGCTGGTTGCTCGACCGGCTGTTCGGCCGGCGCTGAACCCGCTGGAGCATTTTCCGGAAAAGTGGGTACCGGTTTTCCGTAGAAAATGCGACCAAACAAAAAATCCTACTTGAATTCCACCCGGTCGAATAGCGCTCAGGGCAGATCCGCCTCATCCGACCGCGCCCCGGGATATTGCCCGGCAGCGTCCGCCTCCCCGTAGCGGTGCAGGTCGGCGCCGTGCACGTCGAGCCAGACTTTCGCGCGCTGCATCGCCGGGCAGTGCCGCGCCAGCAGCCGCCAGAACCGCGGCGAGTGATTCATCTCCTTAAGGTGCGCAACCTCGTGGGCGGCGAGGTAGTCGAGCACGAAAGGCGGCGCCAGGATCAGCCGCCACGAGAACGAGAGAACGCCCGTGGTCGAGCAGGAGCCCCAGCGGCTTGTTTGATCGCGCACGCTGACGCGCCTGAGGTCGACGCCCATGCTGTGCGCATAACGCCGCGCCGCCGCTTCCACGTCGCGCCTGGCTTCGCGCTTGAGATAGTCGCCGACCCGGCGCGCCAGATGCCGCGCATCGCCGGCGACGCACAGGAGCCGCTCGCCGTTCTCGCCGATCTCGGTCCACGCCGTGCCGCGCGCCTGCGGCCGATGCGCGATGCGATGCGGAACGCCGCGCAGCGGCAGTTCGCGGCCCGGCGCGAACGGCGCCGCCTCCGGCAAACGGCGCAGGCGCGCGGCAATCCAGGCGCCGTGCCTTTGCGCGAACGCCTTCGCCTCCTTGAGGCTGCCGCGCGGCGGCATGGTCAGGACGACCTCGCGGGTCGCCGCCTGGATGCGCAGCGTATAGCGGCGCGCCTGCCGGTGCCGGCGCAGCCGCACCAGATAGACCGCGGCGTCGAACGCGACCTCGATCGCCTGCGGTTCGCTCGGCGGGCGGAAAAGCAGCGCGCGCAGCCGCATGGGGCCGGTCCAAAATCTCGGGAGCTATGTCCGAATCAGCGGGCGGTCGGCGTCAGCGGTACGACCGCTGCGGGCCAGGTTCAAGCCTTGGCGGCGACGGCCCGGCGCAGGAACCGCCGCAACGTGCTGCCGTCGTTCGACAGGACGAAGTCGGCGATGCGCGGCGCGATCTCGGCGCGGAAACGCGAGCCGTTGAACACGCCGTAATGGCCGACGTCCGGCTGCAGATAATGCGCGCGCCGCTCGGCCGGAATGTTGATGCACAGGTCGTGCGCGGCCTGGGTCTGGCCGACGCCGGATATGTCGTCGTTCTCCCCCTCGACCGTCATCAGCGCGACGCGATGGATGCGCGACGGATCGACCGGCACGCCGCGGTGCGTCATCTCGCCTTTCGGCAGCGCGTGGCGCACGAACACGGTGTCGACGGTCTGCAGATAGAACTCCGCCGCCAGATCCATGACGGCGAGGTATTCGTCGTAGAACTCGCGGTGCTTCTGCGCCGAGTCGCCGTCGCCCTTCACCAGATGCAGGAACAGATCCTTGTGCGCCTCGATGTGGCGGTCGAGGTTCATGCTCATGAAGCCGTTGAGCTGGAGGAATCCCGGATAGACGTCGCGCATGAAGCCCGGGTTGGGGAACGGCACCTTGGTGATCACGTTGCGGCGGAACCAGTCGATGCCGCGCTGCTCGGCGAGCTTGTTGACCGCGGTCGGGTTCGAGCGCGTGTCGATCGGTCCGCCCATCAACACCATGGAATGGGGCAGGCAGGGATCGTCCTGCGCCTCCATCAGGGCGACCGCGGCGAGCGCCGGCACGGAGGGCTGGCACACGGCGATCACGTGGGTCTCGCCCTCGAGCCGGTGCAGCATCGAGATGACGTAGTCGATGTAGTCGTCGAGATCGAACGGGCCCTCCGAGAGCGGGACCATGCGCGCGTCGACCCACTCGGTGAGGTAGACCTCGTGATTGGGCAGGAAGGCCTCGACCGTGCCGCGCAACAAGGTCGGGTAGTGGCCGGACATCGGCGCGACGATCAGGATTTTCGGCTGCGGCCGGCGCGGCGCGCGGGTGAACACGCGCTCGAAATGCAGGAGCCGGCAGAACGGACGCTCCCAGACGGACGCGATGCGCACCGGCACCCGTTCGGCCCCGATCACCGTCGAGGAGATCTCCCATTCCGGCCGGCCGTAGCGCCGCGTCGAGCGCTCGAACAGCTCGCAGGCCGCGGCGATCGACTTGCCGAACGTGGTGAAGGAGAGCGGATTGATCGGATTTCTGAAGTAGAGGCGCGTCACATCGGCAAGCGCGCGGGACGGGTTGAGGGCGGCGTGGCTCAGCTCGTAGAGCCAATACATGGGGGTCGACAGCATCAAGCCGCCGCCGGGCGGCGCGGGCGCGCCGCCGAATTCCCCAATCGGCATGGGATGACCCCCCGGCCCCTCTTGCTGCACCGCACCCTGTCGTTTTTTCATCATCGCGTCAACCGGTGCGCCGCACGCGCCCGCGTGGCACCCCCATAAACCTGTGCGCTAATTGTTAATTATGGATGCAGGTGCGGTTTGACCAGTACGCAGGAGCCCGGACGAAGTTGCCGGCGTGCCGCATTGCGGAATCATTCCCCGGTCTGCAGCAGCGATCCGTGGCGGCGCGCGCTCGCCAGCAGCGCCACGAAGCTCGCCGCCGTCGCGGCGAACAGCACCGCGTTGAGCGCCAGCGCCTCGATCATCAGGTCGGCGCGGAAGGCATGGTTGATCAGCAGCGCGCGCATGCCTTCGAACACGTAGGTCGGCGGCAGCGCCCAGGCGACCGCCTGCAGCCATTCCGGCAGCACCGCGACCGGGTAATAGACGCAGGTGAGCGGCAGCAGGATGAACATGAACGTCCATGCCAGGCTCTCGGCCCCCATCCCGTTGCGCAGCACCAGGCCGGACACCAGGATGCCGATCGACCAGCTGGTCAGGATGAGGTTGGCGAAGAACGCGGCCAGCGCGAAACCCAGCCCATAGAGGTTGAAGCCGAAGAAGGCGATCGCCAGCAGCGACACCGGCACCATGCCGATCGCGAGGCGTATCAGGCTCATGATCATCAGCGCGGCGATGA
Source organism: Xanthobacteraceae bacterium (assembly GCA_035636455.1). GTDB lineage: Bacteria > Pseudomonadota > Alphaproteobacteria > Rhizobiales > Xanthobacteraceae > AP-16. Next base: position 1,174 of record DASPZC010000140.1, on the reverse strand, counting down.
ACTCGATCGGCCGCAGCGGGCTGATCATCAGGTTGCCCATGTTGCGCGCCCACATCTCCTCGAGGAACGAGATGGAGAAGCCGAGCTGGCCGCGGAACAGGATGTCCCACAGCAGCACCGCGCCGATGAAGGTGCCGCCCGCGCGCGCGAAGAATCCCGCATTGCTGGAAATGTAGAGCTGCAGGAAGCCCCACATGAGCATCTGCACCGCCGGCCAATAGATCAGCTCCAGCATGCGCGGCCACGACGAGCGCAGCAGGTACCAATAGCGCAGCACCATGGCGCCGATCCGGCGCGGCGAGAACGCGCCCGAGGAGAGCGGATGCGCGTTCACTGCGCCGCCTCGCGGGCTTCGCCGCGGCCGCGCGCCACGTCGAGAAAGACCTCCTCGAGCGTGTGCCGCCCGTAGCGCGCGAGCAGGGTCGCCGGCGGATCATCGTCCTCGATGCGGCCTTTCTTCATGATGATGACGCGTTCGCACAGCCGCTCGACCTCGGTCATGTTGTGGGAGGCGAGCAGCACGGTGGCGCCGTGCTCGGCGCGATAGTCCTCGAGCCTGCCGCGCACCCAGTCCGCGGTGTCCGGGTCGAGCGAGGCGGTCGGCTCGTCGAGCAGCAATATGTCGGGGCGATTGAGCAAGGCCTTGGCGAGCGAGACGCGGGTCTTCTGCCCGGCCGAGAGCTTGCCGGTCGGCCGGTCGAGCAGGTCGAGGAGATCGAGCGCGGCGGCGATCTCGACGATGCGCTCTCCGAGATCGACGACGCCGTAGATCGTGCCGAACACTTTGAGATTCTGGCGCACGGTGAGGCGCATCGGCATGTCGACGTAGGGGCTTTCGAAATTCATGCGATGCAGGACGCGGTAGCGTTGCCGCGGCATCTCGGCGCCGAGCACCCGCACGCTGCCGGAGGTCGGCGTGACGAGCCCCATGATCATCGCGATCGTCGTCGTCTTGCCGGCGCCGTTGCCGCCGAGCAGCCCGGTGATCGAGCCCGGCGCCAGGGCGAAATCGATGCCCGCGACCGCGCGGGTCGTCTTGTAGACCTTGACGAGGCGCTCGACCGCGATGGCTGGTTGGGGTTCGGCCATGGGGATACCGGCAGTCCCGCACAATTGGCGCCGGCGTGCCATCGGTGCAAGCCCGGAGACTCCCTCTCCCCGCTTGCGGGGAGAG
>DASPZC010000139.1:0-4022 GCA_035636455.1 Xanthobacteraceae bacterium | reverse complement strand
GCTGCCGCAGACCGATGCCGACCACAGCAAGATCGAGGATGTGCTGGCGGCGGTCCGCGCCGGACGAGACATCCCGCCGATCGAGCGCAGCGACGGCAACCTGATCTACGCGCGGGTGGAGGGCGAGCGCGCGGCCTATCTCGATGCGGACGGCGTCATCGACCCCGCTCTCATTCCGCCCGGCGAGATCACCCACAATCTCTGCTCGCCGTGGCAGTGGGATTTCGCCGACTGTTATTGCTTTTACTGGGCGTCGAGCAAGCCGGATATCGTCGTCGGCATCACCGGCGAGACGCAAGTCCTCAATTTCCAGCGCGATCGCACCGCGCGCGAGCCCGCGCGGCCCGCTGCGACGTCGCGGGAGTGGCGCGCCGGCAATATGTCGGAGGCCGACCTGATCGTCCACTGGACCGATCTTCCGATCGTGACCTCCGAGCGAGAGGGCGTGGTGCCGCGTCGTCCGCGCTGGCCCAAGATCGAGAACCGGATGTGCCTCGAGGACATCACTCACGCGCTGCCAGCGCTCGCGAGTCTCGAGCACGCGCTCTGCGTCGAATATCTGTTCGCGAGATACTCAATTCGGGCGCCGCGCGAGGCATCGCGCTGGCTGCGCGGAGCCAAGCTCGCCCGCTATCAATCGGCCCGGGAAATTTTCAGCATCGCGATCGACGAAATGCGGCATTTCCGCTGGGCCAACGAGGCGCTCATATTGCTCGGCGGCGCGCCGTGCCTGGCACGCGCGGACGTGATCGGGCGCGACCTGCGGCGTTCTTTCCAGCGACGCCCGCTCATCCCGCAGGTGCTCGACGAGTTCATCGGCATCGAGGCGCCGAGCTCGGTCTTCAACGACGATCCCCAGCAGCTCGACGGGATGTACACGCGCGTCCTGGTCTCGCTACACGAGCTCGCGCTCGAGCTCGAGGGCAGGGGCGAAACCGTCGACACGAAGCAGATGGACACGCTGCGGCGCCTCACCCAGCTGGTGAAGGTGATCATCGACGAAGGCGAGAACCATTGGGAACGCTTCCGGCGCGTGAAGGAACGTCTGTCCGGCAGCAAGCCGGAATCCTATCTGCGCTTCATGACGACGCCCAAGCCGGCGCCACAGGAGCCCTGGTCGACGCTCGAGGCGCTGTGCGACGCCTATTACGATGTGCTGCTGCAGGCCCTCTACGTCACGTTCTGCCTCGGCCGCCTGTCGCGCGGCGAGTGGCTCTCCATCGCCCGGTGCGTGATGTTTGCGCTCGACGATGCGGCCTATCACCTCGCCGAAGGCGGATATGGGCCGCAATTCAAGCTGCCGGACTGGTGCAAGCTCCCGCCCCATGCCGCGGTGCCGCCAGCATTCGCCGGTACGGCTCCGCACGGAACGCAAAGGTATGGCGGACCGCGGCATTTGCGCGAGCTGATCAAAGGCGAGGACACGGTCGATCGCATGCTGTCGACTGCGTTCGCGCTGGTCGATCGCCTCGACACGAACGCGACGCGCCGCCTGCGCCGCGTCGGGCCGGAGCACCGGCGGCACCTGGAGCGATTGCGCGGTCTGATCATCAAGGAGTACCGGAAGGGCGGCGACGGGCGATAGCACGCAGGACCTCGCATGGGCCGTTCCGACGTGACGCGCGGCGCCCGGGTGATCGGCGCCGGGATCGCCGGCGCAAGCGCGGCCATGTCGCTCGCCCGCCTCGGCTGGCAGGTCGCGATGACGGGATCGCCGCGGCGCGCCGGCCATGTGATCGCCCTCAACAGCGCGGCGCGCTTCATTCTCGACCGGACGTGGGGCGCCGAGCTGCTGGCGAACGTACCGCAGCAAAGACTCGCCCGCCGGGCGATCCTGTGGCGGGACCGCACGCCGCAGCAAATCGATGACGAAACCGTCGTAGTCGATGCGGCGGCCTTGGCCGGGCGCATGGCGGCGTATGCGGCGGCCGCCAAGGTCGCAATGTCCGAAGGGTCGTGCGAGCCGGCCTCATGGACCGTCGTCGCGACCGGCCGTAGCGCGCCCGGGGAAGGCACGCTCACCGGCGGCGATCGCGTCGCGATCGCGGCACGGGTCGCCCTTGCCGCCGCGGCGGATGCCGATGCGTTGCTGATCGAGGCGACGCCGCGCGGCTGGACTGCGCTCCTTCCAGCCGGCGGCCGCGAAGGCGTCGTGTTCGCGTGTGTGCCGAAGCCGGGGGTAGCACCACACGATGCGCTGCAAGAATCGATCGCCGACACTCACGCGGCGCGCCATTCGATCGCCGCCGTCATCGGCCCGTGCGCGAGTTTCGACGCTGCGCCGCGGTTCCGCCTGCCGCCGCAGAACAGCGTCGCCATCGTCCACGTCGGTGATGCGGCGCTCGCCTTCGATCCGCTGAGCGGCGATGGCGCCGGCGTGGCGCTGAGAACGGCGCATCTCGCCGCTTCGTTGGCGGAAGCATACGCGCGCGGCACCGACCTCGACGCGCTGCTCGAATTCCACGCGTACCGCCTGGCGCGCGCGATGAGTGCCCATCTGCGCGGCCTTCTGCGGCTTTATGCGCAAGCGCCGCTCGGCACTTCCTGGTCGGGTGAGCTGGCGGCGATGCGGGCCATGGCGGACGCGGTCGACGGATCGCTGCAGGACATGGCCGCGCCCTCTTTCGCCATTTCCCAGGATGGCCTTGCGCCCTACGCCGGCATGCGCTGAATACTGCTGGCCCGAAGCGGGCGGCTGCGGACCCTCCGCGCCGCCCGTGCATTGGGGCCGGTGTGTCGCGCAAAGATACACCAACCAAAACGCACGATTGCGGCTCGGGGAATAGCATTTTGGCCGGCAAACCGGACGCCGTCGATCCCGGCAGGCAGGATGCGGCGCCCCAATGGCAGGCCATCGGCCTCCTGGGCGTGCTGATATTCGCCTGGGGCGGAAACTACACCTGGATCACGATCGCGCTGCGCGATATCGGGCCGTGGACGTTCAATGCGGTGCGCTACTGCGGCGCCGCCGTCCTGGTCGGAGCGGTGCTCGCCCTTCGCCACGGGGCGGCCCACATCATGCCGGCGCGCCGCGAACGCGGAAGCCTGGCCGTCATCGGCCTCCTGCAGGGCGCCGCATTGACCGTCCTGATCACCTTCTCGCTCAAGTGGATCGAGTCGACCCACACGATCCTGCTCATCTACACCAACCCCGTATGGAGCCTGCTCTTCAGCGCATGTCTGCTGGGCGAGCGGCTGACGCTGCCGAGCATCGCCGCGGTCGCGCTCGGCCTCCTCGGGATAGCGCTGCTGATCAATCCGTTCGCCATGCCGTGGACTGCGACGACGGTGCCCGGCATCGTCTCGGCGCTGGCAGCCACCATGGGATGGGCGCTCGGCTCGGTGCTCTACCGGCGCGAGAGGTGGCAAAGCACGTTCTGGCAACAGGTGTTCTGGCAACTCGCCGCGAGCGCGGTGGCGATCACGCTGGCGGCGGCCGTCCTCGAGCGCGATCACATGATGCGGCCGACGGCGCAACTTACCGCCATCACGATCTACAACATTGTGGTGCCGACCGCCCTCGCCTACTGGTGCTGGTCGCAGGCGCTCGCGCGGATCAGACCCTCCGCCGCCAGCCAGATATTGCTGCTCTCCCCGGTGTTCGGCGTCGCCCAGAGCCACCTCGTGCTGGGCGAGCCTCTCACCCCGGCCTTGTTGGCGAGCGCGGTATGCGTCGTCGCCGGCGCGGCCCTGACGTTCTGGCGACCCGCCGCCAGGGGCTGAACGCCTCGCCGGCACCGAATCGGCTTCGCCAAATCCCCCCGCGACGCGGCCCTGCGGCCTGTTGTCAGGCTGCAAGACCGGTTAGTATCGTCAGGCTGCTCATGGGAGGATTTCGCTATGACTGACGAAGGCAAGACGCAGGATTTGCAGGAATTCTGGTACAGCGGCAAGGTCACGCGCCGCCGGCTCGTCGGATGGAGCGCGGCAGCCGCCGGTGCGCTCGGAGCGACCGTGCTGGTCCCGGCGCCGTGGCGGGCCGCGTTCGGCGCGGCCAAGCCCTACAAGATCGGCTCGGAGCA
>DASPZC010000138.1:0-1809 GCA_035636455.1 Xanthobacteraceae bacterium | reverse complement strand
CACGGATCATCGACACGACGACCGTCGCGCAGCCGGTCGACGTCTATCTGTACATGGCGGACACCGGACCGGATGGTGCTCCGCTCTATGTTCATCCCTCGCGCCTGCGCGCGACGCCGCTCGAGCCACAGACGCGGGCTGAGCTTGCCGCCGGGCCGCATTGGACTGGAGAGCTCAAGGCCGGCGACGCGCGCTGGTCGCTCATCGTGGCGCCAATTGCCGCCGGGCCCCTGGCGACGCACGATCGTGCCTGGCTGGTGTTCCTGATCGTGGCGCTGCTCGACGCGCTGGTCGTGTCCTATCTGTGGGCGGCACGCCGCCACGCCGACCGGCTGACCGTGACGAACCAAAAGGTATCCGAGCTGGCGCAAAAGGACGCGCTCACCGGCCTCGCCAACCGGCGGGCCTTCCTCGACCGCCTCGACCTGGCTTTCGCGGCGAGCCGGCGCGGCGCAGACCCATTCGCGGTGCTCTGTTTCGATCTCGACTATTTCAAGGACGTGAACGACACCCTCGGCCATCCGGTCGGCGACGCGCTGTTGCGCGAGGTGGCCCGGCGCCTGCGCGGGACCGTCCGGTCGACCGACGTGGTGGCCCGCTTCGGCGGCGACGAGTTCGCGGTCCTGCAGGCCGACGCGGCAAGCGATACGGCCGCTGGAATCCTCGCCGCCAAGATCGGCGCGACCATCGCCGCGCCTTATTCCATCGACGGCAACGACGTGCACGTCAGCGCCAGCATCGGCATTGCGCGCTGTACCGCGCTGACCGAGGGTCCGCAGGCCATAATGATGCAGGCGGACCTCGCGCTCTACCGGGCGAAAGAGGACGGTCGCAATTGCTTCCGCTTCCACAGTCCCGAGCTCGACCAGGCGACCCGCGACCGCGTGATGATCGCGGAGGAATTGCGCGGAGCACGCGACCGCGGCGAGCTCGAGCTGTACTACCAGCCGCAGGTCGAGCTGCGCTCCGGCCGGATCGTCGGGTTCGAGGCGCTGGCGCGCTGGAACCATCCGACCCGCGGGTTCATCCCGCCCTCGACCTTCATCCCCATCGCCGAACGCACCGGCGCCATCCTGCCGTTCGGCAGCTGGACGCTCGATCAGGCCTGCCGGCAAATGCACCATTGGCGCGCCGCCGGGGTCGCACCGCCGGTACTCGCGGTCAACCTCTCCGCGCTCCAGTTCAAGGCGGCGTCGGACCTCGAGCGTGACGTGGCCGCGAGCCTGCAGAAATGGCATGTCGATCCGGCCAGCATCGAGCTCGAGCTGACCGAGACCGTGCTGATGCAGGCGACCGAGCAGTACGGCGACACGCTCGCGGGATTGCGCAGGCTCGGCGTGCGGCTCGCACTCGACGATTTCGGCACCGGCTACTCGTCCCTCGATTATCTGACCAAGTATCCGGTCAACCGGCTCAAGGTCGCCCAGCAACTGGTGTTCGGCGTGTCCAGCGATGCGCGCCACGCCACCGTTGTGCGCACCGCCATTCGCCTTGCCGACGAGCTGGGGATCGGCTGCCTCGCCGAGGGCGTCGAAACCAAGGTCCAGGCGGATTTTCTGCTCGCCGCCGGCTGCGAGCACGCGCAGGGCTATTACTTCAGCCGGCCGGTGACGGCCGAGGTCGCGACCGAGATGCTACGGGCAGGCCGCATCGACCCCGCCGACACAGTGGCCGGCGCGCCGCCGAAGGCGGCGTAGGAGTTCGATGCGGCGGGAACGTCCGTTTGCCGCGCAGTTCAGGCCGGCAATTCGCCCTGCAGCATCAGGCGGTAGAGGTAGCGCCGCTCGTTCATGTCGTAGTCGGGATTGG
>DASPZC010000137.1:0-2941 GCA_035636455.1 Xanthobacteraceae bacterium | reverse complement strand
AGCCCTTTGTGGCGGCGATCAACGGCACCGCGCTTGGCGGCGGCTTCGAATTGTGCCTGGCCTGTCATCACCGCGTTGCAGCCGACAACGAGAAGACGCGGCTCGGTTTGCCGGAGGTCAAGATCGGGCTTTTTCCGGGCGCCGGCGGCACGCAACGCGTCGCGCGTATGCTGATGCCGGCTGACGCGCTGCAATTGCTGCTCAAGGGCGACCAGTTGCGGATCGACCGCGCCAAGGGGCTCAAGCTCGTGGACGCGGTGGTGCCGCCGGGCGAGCTGGTCAAGGCCGCCAAGGACTGGATCAAGGGCGGCGGCAAGGCCAAGGCGCCGTGGGACATGGACGGCTTCCGGCTGCCCGGCGGCGCGGTCTATTCGAAGACCGGCATGATGACCTGGCCGGCCGCCAACGCGATCTACCGGCGCGAGACGTTCGACAATTATCCGGCCGCGCGCGCCATCATGCACTGCGTGTACGAGGGCCTGCAGCTGCCGATGGACCGGGCGCTGACGGTGGAGTCGCGTTATTTCACCAAGATCCTGCGCTCGCCCGAGGCGGCGGCGATGATCCGCTCGCTGTTCGTGTCCATGCAGGAGCTCAACAAGGGCGCGCGGCGCCCGGCCGACGTCCCGCCCAGCAGGCTCAAGCGCATCGGCATCATCGGCGCCGGCTTCATGGGCGCCGGCATCGCCTATGTGACCGCCCAGGCCGGCATCGAGGTGGTGCTGATCGACCGCGACCAGGCGAGCGCCGACAAGGGCAAGGCCCATTCCGACAAGCTGATCACCGACCAGATGCGCAAGGGCCGCGCCGGCGCCGACGCGCGCGACGCCCTGCTCGCGCGCATCACGCCCACCGCCGACTTCGCGGCACTCGCCTCCTGCGATCTCGTCATCGAGGCGGTGTTCGAGGACCGCAAGGTCAAGGCCGAGACCATCGCCAAGACGGAAGCGGTGATCGGCGAGAACGTGATGTTCGGCTCCAACACCTCGACCCTGCCGATCACCTCGCTCGCCGCCGAATCGAAGCGCCCGGGCAACTTCGTCGGCGTGCATTTCTTCTCGCCGGTCGACCGCATGATGCTGGTCGAGCTGATCGTCGGCAAGAAGACCGGCCCCAAGGCGCTCGCGGTCGCGCTCGACTACGTGCGGGCGATCCGCAAGACGCCGATCGTGGTCAACGATTCGCGCGGCTTCTTCACCTCGCGCGTGGTGAGCACCTATCTGCGCGAAGGCCATCTGATGCTGACCGAAGGCATCCCGGCCGCGATGATCGAGAACGTCGGCCGCATGGCGGGCATGCCGGTCGGCCCGCTTTCGCTCAACGACGAGGTGGCGGTCGACTTGGCCTGGAAGATTCTGAAAGCGACCGAGGCCGATCTCGGCCCCGCCGCTGTGGACGCGCGGCAGAAGGCGCTGCTCGGCGAGATGGTCGAGAAGCGCGGCCGCTACGGCCGCAAGAACGGCAAGGGCTTTTACGATTATCCCGAGAAGGGGCCGAAGCATCTGTGGCCCGGCCTCGCCGACCTGCAGCCGGTCAAGCTCGACCCCGACACGATCGACGTCGCCGAGCTCAAGCATCGCCTGCTCGGCATCCAGGCGATCGAGACCGCGCGCTGCTTCCAGGAGGGCGTGCTCACCGACGTGCGCGAGGCGGACGTCGGCGCCATCCTCGGCTTCGGCTTCGCCCCCTACACCGGCGGCCCGCTGTCGTGGATCGACATGATGGGCGCCAAGCGCTTCGTCGACCTGATGAAGTCGCTGGAGAAGAAGCACGGCGCGCGCTTCAAGCCGCCGAAGCTCCTGGTCGAGATGGCCGGCAAGGGCGAGAGCTTCTATCGGCGGTTCGCTCCCGGACGGGCGAGGGCGGCGGCGTAGCAGGCGGTGCGTGGTTCGAGACGCGAGGCCTGCGGCCTCGCTCCTCACCATGAGGGTGGTGGTGCTCGATAAAGGAGCGACCTCATCCTGAGGAGCCCGCGAAGCGGGCGTCTCGAAGGATGCGGGTCACCCCGGCCGAGCGAAATAATGATCAAAGATTTTTACAGCCGCACCCGCCGCAGCCGCAGCGCGTTGCCGACGACGCTGACCGAGGACAGCGCCATCGCCGCCGCGCCGATCACCGGCGAGAGCAGGATGCCGAACATGGGATAGAGCGCGCCGGCGGCGATCGGCACGCCGGCCGCGTTGTAGATGAAGGCGAAGAACAGGTTCTGGCGGATGTTGCGCATGGTGGCGGCGGAGAGGCGCCGCGCGCGCACGATGCCGGTGAGGTCGCCCTTGATGAGCGTGACGCCGGCGCTCTCGATCGCCACGTCCGTGCCGGTGCCCATGGCGATGCCGACGTCGGCGGCGGCGAGCGCCGGCGCGTCGTTGACCCCGTCGCCCGCCATGGCCACCACGCGGCCTTCGCGCCGGAGTTTTTCGATCACCGCGCTCTTGCGGTCCGGCAGCACCTCGGCCTCGACCTCGGCGATGCCGAGCCGGCGCGCCACCGCGGTTGCCGTCGTCCGGTTGTCGCCGGTGAGCATGACGACGCGCACGCCCTCGGCGGTGAGCGCCTTGAGCGCCTCCGGCGTGGTCGGCTTCACCGGGTCGGCGATGGCGATGATGCCGCACGCGCGTCCGTCGACCGCCAGATAGATGACGGTCGCGCCATCCTGGCGCAGGCGCTCGGCGTCCGCCTCGAGTGCCGCGACCGAAACGCCGGCCTCCTCGAGAAATTTTGCATTGCCGAGCGCGACCTTGCGGCCCGCCACCATCCCGACCGCGCCCTTGCCGGTCGGCGCGTCGAAATCGCTTACGTCGCCGAGCGTCACACCACGTTCCGCCGCGGCATCGACGATCGCGCGCGCCAGCGGATGCTCGCTCGCCCGCTCGACGCTCGCGGCGAGCCGCAGCGCTTCGGCCTCGCCCAGGCCCTGCGCCGCAACCACGGCGACGACCTT
>DASPZC010000136.1:0-3635 GCA_035636455.1 Xanthobacteraceae bacterium | reverse complement strand
GGCGGCGAGGAAGCGCTGGCGCTTGCCGGCGCCGGCATCCCGTTCCGCGTCATCCCGGGCGTCACCGCGGGACTCGGCGCGTTGGCCGCGGCCTCGATCCCCGCCACCATGCGCCGCATCAACCAGGCGCTGATTTTCGCCACCGGCCAGGGGGCCGCGGAGGAGGATGGACTCGATTGGGCGGCGCTCGCCGCGACCGGCCAGCCGCTGGTCATCTACATGGCGATGCAGAATCTGCCAAAGATCGTCGCGGCCCTGTTGCGCGGCGGACTCAAGCCGGACGCGCCGGCCGCCATCATCGCGGCGGCGACCACCGCGCAGGAGCGAATTCTGATCTCGCGGCTCGACCGCCTGGTGGTCGAGGCGCGCACCGCCGGGCTCGAGCCGCCGGCGATCGTCGTGATCGGCGACATCGTCGCGGTGCGCGATCGCATTCTCAAAAGGCGGCACGAGCCATGAGCGCGCGCGGCTTCATCATCAGCGCGCCGCGCTCGGGCGCCGGCAAGACGACGGTGACGCTCGGCCTCCTCGCCGCGCTCAAGCGCCGGGGCATCGCGGTGCGCGCGGCGAAGGCGGGACCCGATTACATCGACCCGGCGTTCCACGCGGCGGCGACCGGGCGCGCGAGCGTCAACCTCGACAGCTGGGCGATGCCGCCGGCGCTGCTCGATGCGCTGGTCGGCGATGCGGCGCACGGCGCCGATCTCCTCGTCATCGAAGGCGCGATGGGGCTCTTCGACGGCGTGGCGGGCGCGGCTGGTCGCACCGGCGCCGCCGCCGATCTCGCCGCGCGCTTCGGCCTGCCGGTCCTGCTCGTGCTCGACGTGTCCGGCCAGTCGCAGACCGCGGCGGCCGTGGTGCGCGGGCTTGCCGCGCACGATCCGGCCGTGCGCCTCGGCGGCGTGGTGCTCAACCGCGTCGGCAGCGAGCGGCACCGCGCCCTTGTCGCCGACGCCATCGCGGCGCTCCGCGTGCCGCTCCTCGGCGCGCTCGAGCGGAACGACGATTTGCTCCTGCCGGAACGGCATCTCGGCCTGGTGCAGGCGGGCGAGCACGCGGACCTCGCGGCGCGCCTCAAGCGGCTCGCCGATACGGCCGAGCGCCATCTCGATTTGGATGGCGTGATCGCGATGGCGGCACCGCTACCCTCCTCTGTAGGGGGAGGTATGGCCCTTCCCCCGCCCGGCAGCCGCATCGCGCTCGCGCGCGACGCCGCCTTCACCTTCATGTATCCGCACCTGTGCGAGGGTTGGCGGCGGGCGGGCGCGGAGATCGTGCCGTTCTCGCCGCTCGCCGACGAGCCGCCGCCCGAGCACTGCGATTGCTGCTGGCTGCCGGGCGGCTATCCCGAGCTGCACGCGGGCGCGCTCGCGGCGGCGGCGCGGTTCCGCGCGGGCCTGAAGCGTTTCGCGACGACGCGGCCGGTGCACGGCGAGTGTGGCGGCTACATGGTGCTGGGCGAAGGGCTCGAGGACGCGGCCGGCGTGCGCCACGCCATGACCGGGCTGCTCGGCCATGCGACGAGCTTCGCGCAACGGCGGTTGCACCTCGGCTACCGCGAGGCGCGACTTCTCGCCGAATGTCCGATCGGCCCGGCGCGCACGTTGGTGCGCGGTCACGAATTCCACTACGCGACGCTGGTCGCGGCGGACGACACGCCGCTCGCCGAGCTTGCCGACGGCCAGGGCCGGCCGCTCGGTCCGGCCGGCGCCCGGCGCGGCCACGTCACCGGCACGTTCTTCCACGCCATCGCGCAGGTCGCGTAAGCAGCATCGTGCGATGGATGAGCTGGCGCATACCGAATCCTGCGCGCTACTGCGGGGCGGATTTTTCCGCCACGCCCGCCTGGGCGAAGGTCGCCATGCCGGTGTGGCAGGCGAGCGCCGCGCGCAGCACCAGCACCGCAACGGCGGCGCCCGAGCCCTCGCCGAGCCGCATCGACAGATCGAGCAGCGGCTCGAGGCCCAGCTCGGCGAGCAGCAGGCGGTGGCCGGCCTCGGCCGAGACGTGCGCGGCGAGCGCATGGTCGAGCGCGCCGGCGGCGAGCTTGGCGAGCGGCGCCGCCGCTGCCGTGCACACGAACCCGTCGAGCAGGAGCGGAATGCGCCGGTGCCGCGCGGCAAGCGTCGCGCCGAGAATCGCGGCCAGTTCGCGACCGCCGAACGTAGCGGCGCAGGCAAGCGGATCGGCGAGACGATCCGCGTGGCGCACGAGTGCGCGGTCGATCACGTCCTGCTTGCGCCTGAGCCCCGCATCGTCGAGGCCGGTGCCGCGCCCGGCCCAGCGCAGCCCGCCGCCGCCGAACAGCGCCGCAGCGAGCGCCGACGCCGCGGTGGTGTTGCCGATGCCCATCTCGCCGAGCAAGACGAGATCGATCTCCGGCGATACCGCCTCGTAGCCGGTCGTCACGGCTTCGAGGAATTCGCCGTCCGCCAGCGCCGGCGCCGCGGTGAAGTCGGCGGTCGGCGCCTCGAGCGCGAGCGGCAGCACGCGCAGGGTTGCGCCGGCGATGCGGGCGAGCTGATTGATGGCGGCGCCGCCGGCCGAAAAATTCGCCACCATCTGCACGGTCACGGCCGCCGGATAGGCGGAGACGCCCTGCGCGGTGACGCCGTGATTGCCGGCGAACACCAGCGCCTCGACGCGGTCGAGGCGCGGCGGGCTGCGGCCCTGCCAGCGCGCCAGCCAGCGCACGATCTCCTCGAGCCGGCCGAGGCTGCCGGGCGGCTTCGTCAGCGTCACGTCGCGCGCCGCCACTGCGGCGGCGGCATCGGCGTCGCCGGGCGGGAGATCGAGGCAGGCCGCCCGCAGGTCGACCAACGAAGCGAAACGCGGCATGCGGACGGACCGCGGTAGGATGGGTTGAGCCGCGCACCGATCTCGGGTTTACCCGAGATCGGCTTTATGATGCGCAGGTCGGCTACAGCCGACCTGCGTGCGCGGCGATACCCATCGATGGGTTTCACCCCGCTTTCGCGGGGCTCTACCCATCCTACTTGAACGGGGATCGCGCAGCGATGACCGCACGCGCCTTCGGCAGGCTCGCGACCGATCTCAAGGTCGCGCTCGTCTTCTACACGCGCCTGCCGCTCAACCATGACGGCCCGATTGCGGGCGCGGACCTGGCGCGGGCCAGCTGGGCCGCGCCCATCGCGGGCGCGCTCGTCGGCGCGCTCGGCGCGGGGGTCTATGCGCTGGCGCACGCGGCCCTCGGGCCGCTGCCCGCCGCGGGCCTCGCCATCGCAACGACGATCGTGGCGACCGGCGCCCTGCACGAGGACGGCCTGGCCGACACCGCGGACGGTTTCGGCGCCGGCCCGACGCCCGAGCATCGCCTGGCCATCATGCGCGACAGCCGGATCGGAACTTTTGGCGCCTGTGCGCTGATTATCTCCATCGGGCTGCGCTGGGCCGTGCTGGCGAGTCTCACGGACCCTTGGCGTGCCGCCGCCGCATTCATCGCCGCCCATGCGGCGGCGCGCGCGGCACCGCCGTTGCTCATGCGCCTGGCGCCGCCGGCGCGCGCGGACGGACTGTCCGCCGGCGCCGGCAAGCCATCGGCCGGCAGCGTCGCCGCGGCGGCGCTCATCGGGGCGGCCGCGCTCATGCTCGGGCTCGGGATCGCCGGCGGCCTG
>DASPZC010000135.1:0-5571 GCA_035636455.1 Xanthobacteraceae bacterium | reverse complement strand
GACCAGGATTTCGGCGCGGGTCTTGAGGTCGGGCGCTTCCAGCAGGGCCTGCTTCTCGGCAGCGCCGTAGGGCGACATCATGGCGAGCGCGTTCACCAGGGCCTCGTTGGGGGCGTTCTCGATGCCTTCCCAATCGGCCTTGAGATCGTTGGCCTTGAGAAATGCGGAGAGCGCCGCCAGCAGCGCCTGCCGGTCGACCGCGTCCTCGCCCTTGCGGGCGACGAAGTCGTCGGCAAACGGCGCGTAGGTGACCCGGCACTGCCGGTAGGGCGTGTGCACGTTCATCTCCTCGACGACGCGGAAGCGCGCGACGCCGGTCAGCTCGATGAGGTAGCGCCCGTCGCCGGTCTCGCCCAATTGGGTGATGCGGCCGAGGCAGCCGATGCGGAAGAGATTGGGCTTGTCCTCGGAGCCCGGATGGGCGGTGTCCGGCTGGATCATGCCGATCAGCCGGCGCCCGCTGGTCAGGGCGTCGTCGATCATGACGAGGTAGCGCGGCTCGAAAATGTTGAGGGGGATTTGCCCGCGCGGCAGCAGCAGGGCGCCGGCGAGCGGAAAGACCGGGATCACGTCGGGAAGATCGCCGGGCCTCCGATAGACGGCGTTCATCGGCATGGTCGCTCTCCAGGTCCGCGCACCAGCCGCAAGGCGGGCGCGACCGGTCGACGATCAGGCGAACAGAATCGACGACAGGCGGCGCCGGCCCTCGATGGTCGCCTCGTCAGTCGGTCCCCACGCCTCGAACAGCTGGACCAATTGCTTGCGGGCGCCGTCGTCGTTCCATTTGCGATCGCGCCGCACGATCTCCAGCAGATGATCGAGCGCCTCGCGCCGCTGCCCCTTGGCGTTGAGCGCCACCGCGAGGTCGAAGCGCGCCTGATGGTCGAGTGGGTTGGCGGCGACCTTTTGCTCCAGCTCGCCGAGCGGGCCCAGGTTGTTGGCCTGTTCGGCCAGCTCGAGCGCGGCGCGGGCGGCCGCGACCGGCGCCTCGTTGTGCTTCGATTCCGGCACCATGGCGAGCGTCTGCTTCGCCTGTTCGGTGGCGCCGGTTTCCACGTAGCAGCGCGCCAGCCCGGCGAGCGCGGGCACGTTGCCCGAGTCCTGCGCCAGGACCCCGGCGTAGATATCGGCCGCGTGCGCGGCATCGCCCTCGGCCAGCGCGGCGTCCGCCTGCTTGAGCAGATCCTTTTCCTCGCCGCCGACCCGGTCCTTGATCAGCCGCTCGAGGAAGGCGGTCACCTGGCTCTCCGGCAGGGCGCCCATGAAGCCGTCGACCGGCTGGCCGTTGACGAAGGCGATCACCGCCGGGATCGACTGGATGCCCATCTGGCCCGGGATCGACGGGTGATCGTCGATGTTCATCTTGACGAGCTTGGCCTTGCCCTTGGCGCCCTTGACGGCCTTTTCGAGCACCGGCGTGAGCTGCTTGCACGGGCCGCACCACGGCGCCCAGAAGTCCACCAGCACCGGTTGGCGCCGGGACTCCTCGATGACGTCCTTGACGAAGGCCTGGGTGGTCGTCTCCTTGACCACGTTGTCGGCCGTCGCCGTCGCTCCACCGGTCTGCAGCATCGTCATGTCGTAAAACTCCGCGCCCCGCGCCGTTGTCCGCCCTCAGCACCCGGTTAAATGGGTCAGGGCGGGGGGGAATGCAATCGTTGCGGGGGGCTTGCGGACCCGCCGGATACCGCCGCAATCCGCGGCGGATGGCCGGTCGCCTCGAGGAATTTGACCAGATCCGCGCGGGCGATCGAGGTGGTCATGGTGTTGACCAGCGGGTGGTAGTTGAGGGTCGCGTGCCCGAGCATCGCCTCGTCGAGCACGACCGTTACCCGGCGGGCGGTATCGTTGAGGACCCCGAACGGGGTGACGGCGCCCGGCTCGACCCCGATGAGGTCCCGCATCAGGTCGGCCGATCCGAACGAGAACCGCCCGGCGCCCAGGCGATGGTGCAGGGTCTTCAGCTCGATCTCCGCGTCCTCCAGCGCCGTCACCAGGAACACCGCGCCCTTCTTGTCCTTGAGGAACAGGTTCTTGGTATGCCCGCCGGGGAGGGCGCCGCGCAGCCGGCGCGATTCCTCGACGGTGAACATGGGCGGATGGGTGATGGTCCGGTGGGCGATGCCGAGCCGGTCGAGGAAGGCGAAGAGGTCGTCGGGGGTGGCGGGCATGGGCGGGGTCTTCTCCCTCTCCCGCTCGCGGGAGAGGGCCGGGGTGAGGGCCTTTTTACACAAACTCGCGCGCCGATACGCCTCCACCGCTCGCTACGCGAGCCGACCTCTCCCGGCAAGCGGGGAGAGGTAAAGCGCCCGCAATCGGTTGCCAAGCCGGGCGCCTTTTGGCATAGGAGGGCCAGCGGCCATGCGCCGCCAGGATGCGGGTGTAGCTCAGGGGTAGAGCACGACCTTGCCAAGGTCGGGGTCGTGGGTTCGAATCCCATCGCCCGCTCCAAACATCAGCACAAAACGCCGTGGTCCCGATGGTGACTCGACGAACGATCGCCGCCGCGGTCTTCGCGAGCGCGCTCGTCTGCGCGACCTCCTCCGCGCAGGCGGCCGATCCGGTGTTCCTGCCGGGCGCGCGCGTCGGGCTCGTGCCGCCGGCCGGTATGGTGCCGAGCCGGTCGTTTCGCGGATTCGAAGACCCGGCCCGGCAGGCCGCCATCGTCATCACGGAACTTGGCGCCGAGACCATCTCCCATGTCGACAAGGAGTTCACGCCCGACGCCATGAAGGCGGGAGGCCTCGAATTCGAACGGCGCGAGGATGTGGCGCTCGCCGATGCGCGCGGATATCTCGTCATCGCACATCAGGACGTCGCCGGCGTGCGCATGCGAAAATGGGCGCTGGTGCTCACCCGCAGCGATCTCACCGCCATCCTCCTCGTGGTGCTGCCGGACGCCGCCAAGGACGCCTATCCGGACGCGGCGTTGCGCGCCTCGCTCGCAAGCCTCGCGGTGCGCGCGAGCGTGCCGGACGAGGAAAAGTTCGCCCTGCTGCCGTACCGGCTCGGCGAGCTTGCGGGGTTCAGGCTGGTGCAGGCGATCCCCGACGGCACCGCGGTGCTCACCTATGGGCCGACCGACGTGACCGTGGCGGCCGCGCAGCCGTTCTTCCTGATCAGGATGTCCGCCGGCGACGTGCCGCTCGCCGAGCGCGACAGTTTCGCCCGGCGGGTTCTCGCGCGCATCGAAGGCCTCGACGACCTGCGCCTGCTGCAGTCGGCGCCGCTGCGGATCGGCGGCGAGCAGGGTCACGAGATCATCGCCGAGGCGACGGACGGCAAGGCCCATGTCGGGCTGACGGTCGTGCAGTGGCTGCGGTTCGGCGCCGGCGGCCATATGCAGTTGCTCGGCATCGCGCGGCGCGAGGTGTGGCCGGACGTCTTCCCGCGCATGCGCGCGCTGCGCGACGGGATCGCGAGCAAATAGCGGAGCCTAAGCTGCTCTCCGCCGTCCGCGCACTTTCGGCAAACCGATAGGAAGCTCTGCGTTCATCTTCGCCAGCGCCTCGTCGATGATCCACATGTGCGAGCTATGGCGAAGGTCGAGCAGCCGGCGCACTGAATTTTCCGGCATGCCGAGCTGTTTGGCGAGCTTGAGCTTGGACCAGCCCCGGTCTCTCATCGTTTCGTAAACGGCCAGCTTGGCCGTAACGAGCGACGGCAGAACCGCGCGGTTTTTGCCAGCATGGCCGGCTCTCGACCTCGGCAGCGGCCTGCCGGCTTTCATGTAGCCTGCAAGCGCGGTGACGAGGCAATCGACAGCATTGGCGCGGGCTTCTTGTTCGGTTTCCCCTTCGGTCAAAGCCTCGGGGATTCCCGGAAAGCGAACCAGCCACCATCCGTTCTCTTGCGGCTCAAGCATGTATCGATATCCAAACGCCATGGTCAGTCCTCTAGATCGCTCTTCTCCAGGCCAAGCTGAGTAAGCATGGCATTAAGGAGGCCGGGGCCGATTTCCTTCTTTCGATCCTTCAACGTCGTGAATCGGCCGCCGTAATATAAGCGGCCATGGCTGCCCTTCCCGTGGCCAGCATCGAAGGAGACAGGCACATTGCGCTTACGGCCGAGTTTCCGGATTTTCCTTTCGAACTCGTCTCCCCTCATGGGTCCACATATTCGCACATATTTGTGCGAATCACAACGAAGATCGTGCCTCGCCTGCATGGCCAATGTCCCTGACCACATCTATTTTTCCCGACCATGATCCGCATCGGGGTAGATTTCGGCGGTACCAAAATCGAGGCGGCGGCGATCGACCCGGAGGGGCAGTTCCGGGCGCGTGTGCGCGCGCCGACGCCGCGCGACTATGCGGCGTCATTGGCCGCCGTGCGCGATCTGGTGGAGGAGGCCGAGCGGCAGGCGGGCGGTGCGGCGTCCGGCCGGCGTTTCGTCGGCGTGGCGACGCCGGGCTCGATCTCGCCCAAGACCGGGCTGATCCGCAACGCCAACAGCCAATGGCTCAACGGCACGCCCTTTCGCGAGGATCTCGCCACCACCTTGGGGGCCCCAGTCCGCATGGCGAACGACGCCAATTGCCTGGCGCTGTCGGAGGCGACCGACGGCGCCGCCGCGGTCGCCGCGGTCGTGTTCGCGGCGATCCTGGGGACCGGTTGCGGCGGCGGGGTCGTGACGCACGGCCGCGTCGTCGCGGGCGCGAACTCGATCGCCGGCGAGTGGGGCCACGCGCCGCTGCCGTGGCCCCAAGCGGACGAGCATCCGGGGGCACTTTGCTGGTGCGGGCGCCGCGGGTGCCTCGAGCTTTACGTCTCCGGCACCGGGTTCGAGGCGGATCATTTGTTCGCGACCGGCCGCAAGCTGCCGGGGCTCGAGATCGCCGCCGCGGCACGGCAGGGCGATCCGCAAGCCGGACAGGCGCTCGACCGTTACGTCGATCGGCTCGGCCGCGGGCTCGCGATGATTTGCAACATCATCGACCCGGACGTGATCGTGCTCGGCGGCGGCATGTCGAATGTGCCCGAGCTTTACGCGCGCGTGCCGGCCGCGATCGCGCGCTGGATCTTCTCCGACGTGTGCGCGACGCCGGTGGTCGCGGCGCGTTTCGGCGATTCTTCCGGCGTGCGCGGCGCCGCGCTGCTGTGGGGCGTCGACGAGATGCAGTGAGGTGCGCGTATCAATATCCGGCCGCGAGCGCGCCGCGCGTGCGCTGATCGGCAGCGCCGGCGAGGCCGTCGGGTGTCACCAGGATCGAGTTTGCCGAGCCCCAGTTCGGCCGGCGCACCACCGTGTGGCCGAGCTGCTCGAGGCCGCGGATCGCGTCGGCCGGAACGGCCTGCTCGGCCACCACCTCGTCGGGCAGCCATTGATGATGGAGGCGCGGCGCGGCCACCGCCGCGGCGATGTCGCGGCGGTGGCCGACGACGTCGAGAATCACCTGCAGCACCGTGGTGATGATGCGGCTGCCGCCCGGCGTGCCTGTCACCAGATACGGCCGTCCCTCCTTGAGCACGATGGTCGGCGTCATCGAGGAGAGCGGACGCTTGCCGGGGCCGGGGGCGTTGGCGTCGCCGCCGACGAGCCCGAAGGCGTTCGGCGCGCCCGGCTTGGCGG
>DASPZC010000134.1:0-2945 GCA_035636455.1 Xanthobacteraceae bacterium | reverse complement strand
CAATCGAGCCGTCCGTCGAGCCGGTGGACCGGGGGATCGGCGGGCCCCCATAAGGTATCGAGATAGGAACGCTCGGCCGCATCGGGACCGCCTGTCACGACCACGGTGAGCCCGCGACCGGCGAGCGCGCGAGCAAGCTCGCGCCAGCCCTCGTCGGTCCAGCGGCGGAAGCGATACATCGGGTTGGCGTGCAGGACCGCGTAAGGGCCGCCCGGCACTTCCGGTGCAAGCGCCGCGATCGACGGAGCGGACACGTTGGCGGGGCAGACAAGCTCGGTCCGGTCGGCGATGCCGAGGCCCTCGGCGAGCCGCAGCAATTCGACCACGCGATGATTGTCGGGATCGACCGCGACCGCGATATCGAGCGCCCGCCGCTTCCACCACCCTCCGCCGCCCTTTGCTTCCACGAAGCCGATGCGGCGCCGGCCGGCGGCAAAAGCCAGAAGGGTCGGCCGGTCGCCCGATTGCGTCGAGACGGCCAGGTCGTAGCGCCGCCACAGGCGGCGGATCAGAGCGAGCAGTTCTCCGACCGAGGGACGCTGCGACAGCGTCAGCACCGTCGCGACATCCGGATTTCCGGCGAGCATGCCCTCGGTGCCGCGAAAGACCAGCATGTCGACGCGCGCCTGCAGGCCTTGGCGCAAGGTGCACACCAGCGGGGTGGTCAGCAGCACGTCGCCGAGCCGGCGCATCGCAATCACGAGCACCCGCGGCTGCTCCGTCAGTTTCAGGCGCGCCGTGCTGCGGCTTGCCTTCGTGTCTGCCTCGCCGCCGGCCGCCGAAGCGTCGGCCCGGCGCACGACGTACAGAACCGAATTGGCCGCGATGCCGGCACGCCGAAACGCTTCCGCGCCGAAATGCTCGACGCCGAGCCGCTCGACCGTGAAACCGGCGGCCGCCAGACGATCGGCGAAATCCCGCCCACCGTACTGGCGGAGGTGATCGTCCGCCCCGTAATACTTCCACCTGAGCATCGACGTATCGATCGCCGGGTCCTCGTGCGTCTCCTCGACCCCCTGCACCAGCGGCACCATGACGATGCCGAAACCGTCGCGGCGAAGGATCCGGTTAAGCTCCCGCATCGCCCGCCGGTCGTCGGGCACGTGCTCCAACACATGCGAGCACAAGAAAATATCAACCGAGCCGTCCGCATAGCGATGCATGTCGGTGATGTCGACGCGATCATCCACCGTGCGGCGATAAAGGTCGGCGCTGCGGTAGACAAGAAAGGGATAACTCTTCAGTTTTCTTTGCAGGCCGGGGGAGGGCGCGAATTCGACCATGCGATAGCGACGGCTCCTGTCGAGCGAGCGGAACACGCGGTCGAGGTAGAGCGCGTAGAGCCGCTCGCGGTCGCTGGCATCGCAGCTCGGACAATAATAAGCGGATACGTTGAAGGTCTCGACCGCCGCCAGCGGATAGGCATAGCCGGCCTCGTGCGTCATTTTCATGTAGGAATTGGTAACCGGCTTGAACGCGCGCAGCTCGACGCCGCAGACCGGGCAGCAAAACTCGGTCCCACGATATTTCGAAAGTCTGAGCTTGCGCTGAAGACGCTTGTCCCACTCCCTGATCGTCACAAATGGCACGCTGTGCCGGTAGCGCCGGTACGCCCCGGACCGTTTGATTCGCTCATTAAGACGCGCCAACATTGCGTGCTGCTATTTTGTCCGGTCTTGCGCCGCGGCGACCATCGGCAGCTTGCCCAGCACCGCGCCGCCCAGCGCACCGACGCCGAACACATACATCCACCCTTGCGTGAAGTCGAACAGGTGGGAATTGAACAGCGACGCCACGATGTTCTGCACCACCGCGACCAGCCCCACCCAGGCGACGAGGCCGGCCCCGCCGAACAATGTCAGATGGGCGATCCACATGGCGAACAGGACGGCGACGCCGACGAGTCCCAGTTGGATCGCGACGGTGAGCGTCTGCTGATGCGGGTTGTTCGACATGATGGCGGACGGTCCCTCGCTGCCGAGGCTCGCGCGGAATTGTTGTTCGATCGAGCCGGTGCCGTGACCGAGAACCGGCGCATCGGCGACGAAGCGCAGCGACTTCTTCCAGAACTCGAGGCGCGCGCCCGCCGACGTGCTGGCGTTCTGCGATTCGTAATAATAAATCTCCTGACCGAGCGCCATGACGCGGGCGCGCAGGTAGGGCGAGGACTGCCAGAATATCGCCGCGACGGCGACGCCGGCGATCGCGGCGCCGAGCACTCCCTTCCAGCCGAGCTGGCGCCAGCCGAACAGCACCAGCAGCACCGGCATCACCACCAGCGCGGTCCGGCCGGTGCCGATATAGATGATGTTGGCGAGAAACGCGCAGGCGAGGAGCACGAAGGCGAGCGCCGAACCGAACTGCCGCGCGCGCCACGCCTCGGCCGCGACATAAGCGAGGCCGAACACGCAAATCTGAAACTCGCCGCTTTGCGCGATGTAGTCCTTGAACGGAACGCCGGCGAAGTAACCGGGCAGGCCGGGAATCCTCGACCACGCCATGGCATGCACGTATGAGACGGCCAGCAGGACGCTGCAGGACGCGAGAAAACCGATGAGGATCCATCGGCCGTTCCCCGACCGCCGGAATTGCGCGAGCAGCAGCGGAATGGCGAGCATCTTGTGAAACGACCCGAGGCCGCCGAGCCGCTCGTGCAGCGATACGTCGGCCCACAGCATGCCGATGACGCCAAGCAGCCAGAACAGGACCGGCAGCCCGCCGGCCGGCGTCATCACCTCGCGCCGCAGCGCCGCCATGTCGAGCGTCGGCACGAGCGCGCACAGCCACAGCACGTTGAGGACGCCGGTCGCGGTGGTCGACCACGGCAGCGACGCCACGACGGCCACGGCCAGGGCGTCGGCCACGCGCGCGAGCCGCGCGCGATCGAACAGCGGTGCAAGCGTGGTCATCGTGTCGGCCATTCGCGCGTCAGCCCGAGGCCGCCG
>DASPZC010000133.1:0-20310 GCA_035636455.1 Xanthobacteraceae bacterium | reverse complement strand
GTGGATCTGCGGCGCGTGCGCGAGCTGCGCCTTGGCGGGATCGGACGCCGCCGGCAGCACCTCGTAGTCGATCGCGATTTTTTCGCTGGCGTCGCGCGCCTGCGCGGCGGTTTCGGCGATCGCCACCGCGACCGGGTCGCCGACGAAGCACGCTTTGTCGCGGGCGATCGCGGGATGCGGCGCCATTTTCATGGGCGAGCCGTCCTTGGAATGGATCATCCAGCCGCAGATGAGATTCCCGATCTTGTCGGCCGCAAGCTCGGCGCCGGTGAGCACCGCGAGCACGCCCGGCATGCCGGCGGCGGCGCCCGCGTCGATGTTCTTGATCTTCGCGTGCGCGTGCGGCGAGCGGACGAAATAGGCGTGCGCCTGGCCCGGGCGGTTGATGTCGTCGGTGTAATGGCCCTTGCCGGTGATGAAACGCTGGTCCTCCTTGCGGCGCACCGATGCGCCGATCCCGGTCGCGCTCATGGCGTCTCCTCCCTGGGATTCTTGTGCGCGGCTATTCCGCGGCTTGTTGGGACGCAGCGCCGCCGCCCATGGCTCGGGCGCCGGCGGCAATCGATTTGACGATGTTGTGATAGCCGGTGCAGCGGCACAGGTTGCCCTCGAGCTCCTCGCGGATGGTCCGCTCCTCGAGCGCGTGGCCCTTGCGGTTGACGATGTCGACCGCGGCCATGATCATGCCGGGGGTGCAGAAGCCGCATTGCAGGCCGTGGTTTTCGCGGAACGCCTCCTGCATCGGGTGCAGCTTGCCGTCGGTCGCGAGCCCCTCGATGGTCAGCACCTGGGCGCCGTCCGCCTGCAGCGCGAACAGCGTGCACGACTTCACGGCCTTGCCGTCGACATGGACCACGCAGGCGCCGCATTGCGACGTGTCGCAGCCCACATGGGTGCCGGTGAGGCGCAGGTGCTCGCGCAGGAATTGCACCAGCAGGGTTCTTGTATCGACATCGGCGGTGACGGCCTTGCCGTTCACCGTCATGGAGACGGCGGGCATGGGTGCTCCTCCTCTTTAAAAATCCGGGCCGAAGGCCCTTTTTTCACGCCAACGGATCGGCGCGGCGACGGCCAAAGGCGAAATCGCATCGTTTTCGCCCAGGATTGTGTCGGTAGAACGAAAACAATGTGAACCGCAGCCCCGTACCGGGTCAAGGGGACTTGGATGCATGCGGGGGCGGGCAATCCGGCAACCGGCGGCTCCTCCGCCAGGCCTCGCGGGGGCCCCAAGCCGGGGACTATGCTAGTATGGAGCATGCAGCGCAGTGACGTGATCGAAAAGCTTCGCGCCCACGCCGAGGTCATTCGCGGCCACGGCGTCACGGCGCTTTACTTATATGGGTCAACCGCACTTATATGGGTCAACCGCGCGGGAGGACGCAGGCCAAGCTTCCGATGTCGACCTGTTCGCCGACGTAGATTATGAGCGATTTGGGTTCATCCCGTTCATGGACTTGCGGGATTATTTGGCCGGATTGCTCGGCACCAAAGTCGATTTCACGACCCGCAATGCGCTTCACCCCGATCTCCGGGACAGGATTGTTCGCTCAGCCATCAAGGTTTTTGGCGATGCAATGGTCAGTCCGGTCGCGGCTGAATGACATTCGGCGCGCCATCGACTGACCATTGGGGGTGTCGACTTCGAAACCTTCCGCGCCGTCTATCACATGCCTCGAACGCTCGAGCGATGCATCGAAATCGTCTCTGAAGCAACGCGCCATCTGCCGGAAGAGGTCAAATCTCGTTATCCCGACGTCCCTTGGCCTCAGATTGCCGGCATTGGGAATGTGCTGCGGCACGATTATGACATTGTCGATGACCGTATCATCTGGGAAGTAGCCACGGTCCACTTTCCTCGGCTGCGCGAGGTCATTGTCGAGTTACAATCGAAGTGGCCGGAGGACTAAAGCCTGCCAGTGCTACCCGGCAGGAGGTGCTGCACTCGCGGCAGGCGCGAACTGGGCGGCGAATTTGGCAAAGAACTGGTCGGCGAGCTTCTTGGCCGCGCCGTTGACCAAGCGCTGGCCGAGCTGGGCGAGCTTGCCGCCGATCTGGGCCTCGACGTTGTAGACGAGGAGCGTGCCGCCGTCCTTGTCCTGCAGCGCGACCGTCGCGCCGCCCTTGGCGAAGCCGGCGACGCCGCCGTCCCCCTCGCCGGAGATGCGGTAGCCGTTGGGCGGATCGAGATCGGACAACCGCACCTTGCCTTTGAACCGCGCCTTGACCGGGCCGATCTTGTTGGTCGCGACCGCCTGGAACTCGGTGTCGGAAATCTTCTCCAGGCTTTCGCAGCCGGGAATGCTCGCCTTGAGCGCCTCCGTGTCGTTGAGCTTGGCCCAAACGGCTTCGCGCGGGGCGGCGAGCTGGACCTCGCCGTTCATGACCATGGCCATCGGCATCGCCTCCGTTGGGACCGGGTTATCCGGCACGATCCTCCGACTTAAGCCCTCGCGCGGCGGCTGAAAAGGGTTACGGGGGGCCGGATTGGCGCGAGCGCCCGCAACGGCTTAGCGCATGTTCCGGCGAAGCGGGTACCGGTTCGCCGATAAGAACATGCGCCACTCAGTGAATCTAGAGCATGTTCCGATTCCGAAGGAGCGGAACATGCTCTAGTCTTGCCGCCCGCATCCCGTCATGACCGATCCCGCCCGCCTAAGAATTGAGCAATCCAAACAGGGAGAAAACGCCCATGCCCATGATCCAATCCGACGGCTGTCAGCTCAACGCGCAGGTCGAAGGCCCCGAGCATGCGCCGGTGCTCATGCTGTGCAACTCGCTCGGCACCGACCTCCACATGTGGGACGACCAGGTCAAAGCCGTCACCGAGCGCTTCCGCCTCGTCCGTTACGACCGCCGCGGCCACGGCAGGTCCGGCGCTCCCAAGGGCCCCTACACCATGGAGATGCTCGGACGCGACGCGCTCGCCGTGATGGACGGGGTCGGGGTGCAGAAGGTCAACTGGTGCGGCCTCTCCATGGGCGGCATGGTCGGCATGTGGCTCGGCGCCAATGCGCCGCAGCGCATCGACCGGCTCGTCCTCTCCAACACCAGCGCCCATATGGCCGACAAGCAGGTGTGGAACGACCGCATCAAGACAGTGCGCGCCGGCGGGCTCGCGGCGATCGCCGACGGCACGATGGAACGTTGGTTCACCAAGGGCTTCCGCGAGCGCGCCCCCCAGGCGATCGCCCGCATGAAAGAGATGATGCTCAAGACGCCGCTCGAGGGCTACATCGGCTGCGGCGAAGCGGTGCGCGACATGGATCACCGCGAGATCATCCGCAAGATCGCGGCGCCCACCCTGGTGATCGCCGGCCGGCACGATCCGGCGACCACCGTCGAAGCCGGCGAATTCCTGCGTGACCGCATTCCCGGCGCACAGCTCGCGGTGCTCGACGCCGCCCATATCGCCAACGTCGAGCAGCCGCAGGCCTATACCGACACGCTGCTCAAATTCCTGACGGCCAAATGAAGGACACGGGAGGAACAAACAAATGGACGACAAGGAACACTACGAGCGCGGCATGGCCATGCGCCGCAAGACGCTGGGCGCCGCCCATGTCGACCGCGCCACCGCCAACAAGACCGCGTTCAGCGCCGAGTTCCAGGACCTCATCACCCGCTATGCCTGGGGCATCTGGACCCGCCCGCATTTCAACGAGCGCACGCGCCGCATCCTGGTGATCGGCACCTTGCTGGCGCTGGGCCATTGGGACGAGTTCCGCCTGCACACGCGGGCGGCGCTCGCCGAAGGCGGTTTCTCGGCGGACGACATGAAGGAGATCATCCTGCAGCAGGCGATCTATTGCGGCGTGCCCGCCGCCAACCACGCGTTCAAGGAAGCGGGCGAGGTGATCGCCGAGGTGCAGAAGAAATAAAGGCCCGTCACCCGCCCCGCTGGGCGCGGAACTCGTGCGGGCTCGTCCCGGTGTTCTTGCGGAAGAAGCGGGCGAAGTGGGACGGATCGGAGAAGCCGAGGTCGTAGGAGATTTCGGTGATCGCCTGGTTGGTGAACACCAGCTGGCGCTTGGCCTCGGTCAGCATGCGCTGGCGGATCAGGTGGCCGGCGGTGACGCCGATCGCCCGCTTGACGCGGTCGTTGAGCCGGTCGGGCGTCATGGCGAGCCGTTCGGCGTAGAAGCCGATCAGGCGCTCGCGGCGGAAATGGTCCTCGATGAGGCGGCGCAGCGCCTCGACGGTCGGGTCGGCCGGCGCCAGGGTCACCGCCCCCGAGCGCGCGCGGCTTGCGGCGAGCCGCGCCACCTCGACGGCGATGAGCGCGAGCAGGCCGCGCATGGCGATGCGGCTGCCCTCGCGCGCGAGGAATGCCTCCTCGTTGAGGTCGCCGCACAGGTTTGCCAGCCGCCCGCTCTCGGCGCTCTCCGCCAGCGGGATGATCGGCTCGGCCGAGAGCGCGGTCAGCCGCGCCGCCGCCTCGCCCGAACGGCCGCCCAACGCGTCCGCCACGTCCTCGGTGAAGGTCACCACCCAGCCGTCGGTGACCTTCGGCTGGAAGCGAAAGCCATGCGCGACCCGCGGCTGCACCAGGATCACGGCCGGCGCGGCGAACGGGTTGATCGAGGCCTCGTAGGTCATCTCGCCCCCGCCCCGTTCGATCAGCAGGATCTGGAACAGGTTGCGGTGGCGGTGCGCGCGGATGGTCCAGTCGTGCATCGAGGAGCGCGACGCGATGGTCTCGATATGGATGAAGTCGAAGGCCTGGTCGTCCGGCGGATCGCCGTAGAGATGGAACAGCGGCAGGGTCGCGGTCGACGCCATGGCGCAACCATAGGCGAGCAGGGCGTGCCGGCCAATGCGCTTCGGCTAAAGCCTGTGCAAAAGCCTAGAGCATGATCCCGAAAAGTGGGTACCGGTTTTCGGAAAAGATCATGCTCCAACAATAAGCTAGACGTGCTTGTAGGCGCGGTCGTGGTAGACGAGCGCCGGTCCGCTCCCGCCCGGCCTGATCGCCTCGACCACGGCGATGAACAGGTTATGGGTCGCCACCGACTTCACCTCGAAGATGCGGCAATCGAGCGCCACCACGGCGGAGACCAGCACCGGGCTTCCGGTCGACAGCGACGTCCATTCCCCGGCGGCAAACCGGGCCTCCACCGGTCCGGTCCGGCCGGCAAAGGCATCGGCGATCGCCTCCTCGCCGGCCCGCAGGGTGTTGACGCAGAACACCCCATTGGCGTGGAACGGCGCGGTCGAGCGGCTGCGGCGGTTGAGGCAGACCAGCAGCATGGCGGGCGCGTCGGAGATGGCGCAGACCGCGGTCGCGGTGAACCCCGACTTCCCGGCGGGACCGTCGGTGGTCACCACGTGGACGGCGGCGCCGAGCCGGCTCATCGCCTCGCGGAACGCGAGCGCCTCCACCGTGCGCGCCGGCCCCGGTCCGATCGCCTCGAAAGCGCCGGCCCTGGCGTCGTCCGGCCGGTGGTCGATCCAGCTCATGATGCGTTCATATAAAACGCCAGGCCGCGAAAGGATAGCCCGGACCGGCGTGGTGGTGACATGACGCGCGCGCAAGGCTCGCGGCGGCACGCCGTTGCCGCTCGTCCGGTGCCCTGTTAAGACTTCGTGACGGCACGAAAATGTGCGCGCTCACGCGGGGGTGCGGCGGACGCATGGAATATTTCTGCCAGCAGCTCATCAACGGCCTTGCGCTCGGCTCGATCTACGGCCTCATCGCCATCGGCTACACCATGGTCTATGGCATCGTCGGCATGATCAATTTCGCCCACGGCGATATTTTCATGGTCGGAGCCTTCACCGCTTTGATCGCCTTTCTGCTGCTGGTGGCGATCGGTATCACCGCCGTTCCGATTGCCTTGTTCCTGGTGCTGCTGATCGCGATGGCGCTCACCGCGCTGTACGGCCAGATGGTCGAGCGCATCGCCTACCGGCCGCTGCGCCATTCCTTCCGCCTGTCGCCGCTCATCTCGGCGATCGGCATGTCGATCATCCTGCAGAACTACGTGCAGGTCGCCCAGGGCGCCCGGGTCAAGCCGCTGCCGCCGCTGATCCCCGGCGGCTATACGCTGTTCGAGAGCGAGACCTTCTCGGTGCAGATCTCCAACATTCAGATCGTCATCGTGCTCATAACGCTGGCGCTGATGGCGGTCTTCTCCTGGCTCGTCGCCAGCACGCGGCTCGGCCGCGACATGCGCGCCTGCGAGCAGGACCTGAAAATGGCGGCGCTGCTGGGCGTCGATACCGACCGCACCATCTCGCTCACCTTCGTGGTCGGCGCCGCGCTCGCCGCGGTCGCCGGCATCATGTACGTGCTCTATTACGGCGTGATCGATTTCTTCATCGGCTTCGTCGCCGGCATCAAGGCGTTCACCGCCGCGGTCCTCGGCGGCATCGGCTCGCTGCCGGGCGCCATGCTCGGCGGCCTCCTCATCGGCCTGATCGAGACCTTCTGGTCCGCCTATTTTTCCATCGAGTACAAGGACGTTGCGGCGTTTTCGATTCTCGTCGTGGTCCTGATCTTTCTGCCCACGGGAATTCTCGGCCGACCGGAAGTCGAGAAGGTCTGAGCCATCGGGGTCCGCAGTGGCGATCGCGGCCGAGACCCAAGCAAAGCCCGCGGCCGATATCGCCGCCGCGCTCAAAAACGGGCTGCTCTCCGCATTGGCCGCCTTCGGCCTGTTCGCCCTGCTGATCGGGCTGCGCACCGACCAGGGGCCGACCGGCGCGCTCGAGCTCACCTCGCGGGCAACCGTGCTCGGCGTGTTCGTCGTCATCGCCTTCGTCGGCGGCTTCGCGCGCGGGCTCATCGGCGGCGAGCGCACGATCGATCTTGCCGCCTACGTGCCGGACCAGATCAGGGCGTTCGCCGCGCGCACCGGGCGCATCCTCGGCTTCGCGCTTCTCGCCTTCGTGTTCGCCGCGCCGATCCTGTTCTTCCACAACCGCTATCTGCTCGATCTCGGCATCCAGATCCTCACCTACGTGATGCTCGGCTGGGGGCTCAACATCGTGGTCGGCCTCGCCGGCCTGCTCGACCTCGGCTACGTGGCGTTCTACGCGGTCGGCGCCTACTCCTACGCGCTGCTGGCGCAGAATTTCGGCTGGTCGTTCTGGCTGTGCCTGCCGGTGGCCGGCTGCCTCGCCGCCTTCTGGGGCGTGCTGCTCGGCTTTCCCGTGCTGCGCCTGCGCGGCGACTATCTCGCCATCGTCACCCTGGCGTTCGGCGAGATCATCCGCCTGGTGCTGATCAACTGGTGGAGTCTCACCGGCGGGCCCAACGGCGTCGCCGGCATCCCGCGCCCGAGCTTCTTCGGCATTCCGTTCAACGACGAGGAGAACGGCTTTGCGGCGACCTTCGGGCTCGAGTACACGCCGAGCTACCGCGTCGTGTTCCTCTATTACGTGATCCTGGCGCTGGCGCTGCTGACCAATTGGGTCACGCTGCGGCTGCGCCGGCTGCCGATCGGGCGCGCCTGGGAGGCATTGCGCGAGGACGAGATCGCCTGCCGCTCGCTCGGCATCAACACGACCACCACCAAGCTCACGGCTTTCGCCATGGGCGCCATGTTCGGCGGCATCGCGGGCTCGTTCTTCGCCACCCGCCAGGGCTTCATCAGCCCGGAATCGTTCACCTTCTCGGAATCGGCGCTGGTGCTTGCCATCGTGGTGCTGGGCGGCATGGGCTCGCAACTCGGCGTCGCCATCGCCGCCTTCGCGATGCTCGGCGGCTTCGAGCTGTTCCGCGAGTTCGAGCAGTACCGCATGCTGGTGTTCGGCGCCGCCATGGTGCTGATCATGATCTGGCGGCCGCGCGGCCTGGTGGCGACCCGTGCGCCCTCGGCCTTTCTCAACAAGCGCAAGGCCGCGGCGGTGACCCTCGTCAAGGAGGGACACGGATGAACGCGCCGGCCGGCCCGATTCTCGAGGTCGATCATCTGACCATGCGCTTCGGCGGCCTCCTCGCCGTCGACGACCTGAGCTTCGCGGCGTCGCGCGGCCGCATCACCGCATTGATCGGACCCAACGGCGCCGGCAAGACCACGGTCTTCAACTGCATCACCGGGTTCTACCACCCGACCGTCGGCATGATCCGGCTGCATCACGCCGGCGGGCCGACCTACCTGCTCGAGCGCCTGCTCGATTTCCGCATCGCCAAGCTCGCGAAGGTGGCGCGCACGTTCCAGAACATCCGCCTGTTCCCGGGCATGACCTTGTTGGAGAACCTGCTGGTCGCGCAGCACAACCCGCTGATGACCGCCTCCGGCTTCACGTTTCTCGGACTGCTCGGCTTCGCGTCCTACCGGCGCAGCGAGCAGGCGGCGATCGACCGGGCGCGCTACTGGCTCGACCGCATGGCCCTGCTGCGGCGCGCCGACGATCCGGCCGGCGACCTGCCCTATGGCGAGCAGCGGCGCCTCGAGATCGCGCGCGCCATGTGCACCGAGCCGGTGCTGCTGTGCCTCGACGAGCCGGCGGCCGGCCTCAATGCGCGGGAGAGCGCCGAGCTGAAAGAGCTCTTGCTCGCGATCCGCGCCGAGCAACAAACCTCGATCCTGCTGATCGAGCACGACATGTCGGTCGTCATGGACATTTCCGATCACGTCGTGGTGCTCGACTACGGCGTCAAGATTTTCGAGGGCACCGCCGCCGACGTGCGCAACGATCCCAAGGTCATCGCCGCCTATCTGGGCGTCGAGGACGAAGAGGTCGAGCGGGTCGAGGCGGAGGTCGGGCTGTGAGCGCGGCGATCCTCGCGGGCGAGGCCGCGGCAACGCGCGCCGAGCCGCTCCTCGCGGTGCGCGGGGTCAAGACCTTTTACGGCAAGATCATCGCGCTGCGCGGCGTCGACGTCGACGTGCGCGAAGGCGAGATCGTCGCGCTGATCGGCGCCAACGGCGCCGGCAAGTCGACCCTGATGATGACGATCTTCGGCAATCCGCGCGCCCGCGAGGGCCGCATCGTATTCGAGGGCCGCGACATCACGCGCCTGCCGACCCACGAAATCGCCAAGCTGCGGATCGCCCAGGCGCCCGAGGGCAGGCGCATTTTCGCGCGCATGACCGTGCTCGAGAACCTGCAGATGGGCGCCGCGGTGGCCGATGCCGGGCATTTCCAGGAGGATCTCGACCGGGTGTTCACGCTGTTTCCTCGGCTCAAGGAGCGGCTGCGCCAGCGCGGCGGGACGCTGTCGGGCGGCGAGCAGCAGATGCTGTCGATCGCGCGCGCGCTGATGAGCCGGCCACGCCTGCTGCTGCTCGACGAGCCCTCGCTCGGCTTGGCGCCCCTCCTGGTCAAACAGATTTTCGCCGCTATCCGCGACCTCAAGCGCACCCACAAGGTCACCGTATTCCTGGTCGAGCAGAACGCCTTCCATGCGCTCAAGCTTGCCGACCGCGGCTATGTCATGGTCAACGGCGCGATCACGCTCAGCGGGACCGGGCAGGAGCTGCTGCAGCGCCAGGAGGTCCGCGCCGCTTATCTGGAAGGCGGACGGCATTAGGGCGTGATCCGAAAAGGCTTCCGATGGAACAGATCTACACCTCGGAATCGCCGCTGCAGGTGCTGCTGGTGACCGGGTTGATCGGCGGCGGGGCGGCCTGGCTCGCCGGGCGCGCCATCGCCCGCACCTGGCGGCCGTTCTGGCACGTGATCGGCTATATGGCGCTGCTCGGAGCGGCGGTCCGCTTCGTGCACTTCGCCCTGTTCGAGGCCGACCTCCTGGCGCCGGTCTCCTACGCGGCGGATACGCTGTTCCTGCTGGCGGTCGGCTGCCTGGGCTGGCGGATCACCCGCGCCACCCAGATGGTGACCCAGTATGCCTGGCTGTACCAACGCACCGGCCCCTTCACCTGGCGGCAAAAAGACCGGTCTTGATGGGGAGCCCGGAAAAGGGTTGAAATGGTCGGCGTGACTTCCGCCGAAATCGGGCGACAATGGCGCCCGGACGATTTTCCACATCCGTCGTCGACGACGGGTCCAGTTTGCCAAAGGGAGAAGAGCATGAAGAAGCTGCGGCTAGCCGCACTTGCGCTCGGCACCGGCCTTGCGCTCGCCGGCACGGCGTCCGCCCAAGATCTCACGATCGGGGTCGCCGGCCCGATGACCGGTCAGTATGCGTCCTTCGGCCAGCAGCTGAAGAACGGCGCCGATCTCGCCGCCGCCGACATCAACGCGGCCGGCGGGGTGCAGGGCAAGAAGATCAAGCTGGAAATCGGCGACGACGCCTGTGACCCCAAGCAGGCCCGCGCCGTCGGCGAAAAATTCGCCAACATGAAGGTGCCGTTCGTGGCCGGCCACTATTGCTCTTCGTCGTCCATTCCGGCTTCGGAGGCCTATGCGGAAGGCGGCGTCCTGCAGATCACGCCGGCGTCGACCAATCCCGCGTTCACCGACCGCGGCCAGTGGAACACGTTCCGCGTCTGCGGCCGCGACGACCAGCAGGGCGCGGTTGCCGGCGCCTACATGGCGAAGACCTATAAGGGCAAGAACATCGCGATCCTGCACGACAAGTCCACCTACGGGAAGGGACTCGCCGACGAGACCAAGAAGGCCTTCAACAAGGCGGGCGGGAAAGAGAAGCTCTACGAGGCCTATACCCAGGGCGACAAGGACTTCAACGCGCTGGTCTCCAAGCTCAAGGCGGCGGCCATCGACGTGGTCTATGTCGGCGGTTATCACACCGAGGCCGGACTGATCCTGCGCCAGATGCGCGACCAGGGCCTCAAGGCGCAGATGATTTCCGGCGACGCGCTGGCGACCAACGAATTCTGGTCGATCACCGGCCCCGCCGGCGAGGGCATGCTCTTCACCTTCGGCCCCGATCCGCGCAAGAAGGCAAGCGCCGCGGCAGTGGTGAAGAAGTTCAAGGACAAGGGGGTCGATCCCGAGGGCTACACGCTCTACACCTACGCCGCCATTCAGATCTGGGCGCAGGCCGTCGCCAAGGCCGGCACGACCGACGCCAAGAAGGTTGCCGCGACGCTCAAGTCCGGCAAGTGGGACACGGTCCTCGGGCCGATCTCCTACGACAAGAAGGGCGACATCACGGTGATCGACTACGTGTTCTACGTCTGGAAGAACGGCAGCTACGCCGAGGTCGGCTCCGGCTCGTAGACTCGACGCTTTGGTTTCAACCTCAGCCCGCCCCGGCCGCCGGGGGCGGGCTTTCTCATTTGAGCTTCTGTAGCCCGGATGGAGCGCAGCGAAATCCGGGATTCCCGCATTCCGCTCCATGCGGGCTACGTGCTATCCGATCCGGCCGAGGACCGGAAAAATCTCCAGCAGCCAATAGCTCGCCTGGGTGACGAAGCCGGTCAGGAAGGCGACGCCGGTCAGCACCAGCAGCCCGCCCATCACCCGCTCGACCATGGCGAGGTGCGCGCGGAAGCGGACGAGGAACGCGGCGAACGGCTCGATCGCAAAAGCCGCGATGACGAACGGAATGCCGAGCCCGAGCGAATAGACGGCGAGCAGCCCGGCGCCCTTGGCGACGGTCGCCTCGCTCGCCGCGACCGCCAGGATCGCGGCGAGGATCGGTCCGATGCACGGCGTCCAGCCGAACGCGAACGCAAGCCCCATCGCATAGGCGCCCCACAGCCCGACCGGCCGCGCCATCGCCGGGCGCTTCTCGCGCATCAACAGGCCGATGCGCGTCAGCCCGAGGAAGTGCAGGCCCATGACCATGATGGCGATGCCGGCGACAACCGCGAGCACGTCCGAATAGGCCCGCAGCAGCGCGCCGATCGCGCTCGCGCCCGCCCCGAGCGCCACGAACACGGTCGAGAAGCCGAGCACGAACAGCACGGCGGCGGCCACGGTGTCGCGCAGCACGGCCGGCTCGGGCTCGGCGCCCGCCAGCCGCTCGAGCGAAGCGCCGGCGAGATAGACCAGATAGGGCGGCACCAGCGGCAGGACGCAGGGCGACAGGAAACTGAGCGCACCCGCGCCGAGCGCGTAGGCGATCGTCACGTCGGAAGCCATGGGCGCCTAGATGCGACGGCTCAAGGCGGCAAGGCAAGTCATCGTGGCGCCTTTCGCCGGGAAGTGATCAGGCGTGAGGGGGCGGCCGTCACCCCCGGCTGGCGCTGCGCACAAAACTCTCGACCGATGCGGTCTCGTTCACCTGCCGTCCGGCGTCGGTTGCCACCACGCGGTTGCGCCCGCCGGTCTTGGCCGCGTAGAGCGCCACGTCGGCGCGCTTGAGCAGGAGGTCGATATTGTCGCCGCGCTCCCACGCGCCGATGCCGAAGCTGCAGGTCAGCGTCATCGCTCCGTTGTCGGTCGTGAATTGCAGCGCCGCAATATTGCGCCGCAGCCGCTCGCCCACCTCGATCGCCTGGCCGAGATCGCGGCCCTCGAGCAGGAGCGCGAATTCCTCGCCGCCCAGCCGCCCGACGATCCCGTCCTCGGCCGCGGCTTCGCCGGCGACGGCGCGGATCGCCTTGTCGCCCACGTCGTGGCCGTAGATGTCGTTGATGCGCTTGAAATGATCGATGTCGAAAACGATGGCCGAGAGCGCGCCGCCGGCCTCCGCCCGCGCGCAAACCTCTGCCGCGCGCTCGAAGAACGCGCGGCGGTTGAACACGTCGGTCAGGGGATCGGTCGTCGCCAGCCGCAGCAGCTCGCGCTGCATCGTGGCCACGCGTTCCGCCGCCCGCAGTCGCGCATAAAGCTCCTCGGCGATCGGCGGCTTGCCGATATAGTCGTCCGCGCCGCTGTCGAGAGCCTCGATCAGCTTGTGCCGATCCTGGCTCGACGACATCAGGATGACGTAGATCGGCCGGCCGGGCGTCGCCAGCAGGCGCGTTTCCCAGCAAAGCTCCATGCCCGACATGGACACCAGCTCGGCGCTGGTGACGAGCGCGCCCACGCCGGGATCCGTCCGGATATAGGCGAGCGCCGCCCGCCCGTCGGTGAACGCGCGCACCTCGTGCTCGCGCGCCTCGAGCAGGCGCCCGACGAACTTCAGCACCGTGCGGCTGGGATCGACCAGAACCACGCGCATGCGGTCGCCTTGGCGCTCCAGTTGGACACGGGAATTTGCGTCCCGCTCGCTTATCGGTTGTTATCCGGGCGTCGCCACCGATGATGAAGGCTCATCACCGAGCGGCATCCGGCCGATTGCTAACAAATGGGCCTTAATCTTTCCTGATCGGCATCACCGACTCTCTCTTGCATCCGTCTTACCATTTGCGCCGGCCGCGCCCCACCCGATTGACGCTACAGCAGAAATCGTCTCCGCTCGGCGTCGGTTTTCCCGGAACGTGCGACAAGTCAGCAGACGAGGGACCGGCGTGCCGCGCAATCTCATCACC
The DNA here is from genome assembly GCA_035636455.1 of Xanthobacteraceae bacterium. Lineage (GTDB taxonomy): Bacteria > Pseudomonadota > Alphaproteobacteria > Rhizobiales > Xanthobacteraceae > AP-16. Next base: position 7,018 of record DASPZC010000133.1, on the reverse strand, counting down.
GATGTGGCCGGCCTTCGCGTCGGCCATGCCGACGACCATCGCCTCGCCTCGGGCGCCACCGCGATCATATTCGATGCGCCCGCGGTCGCCGCCGTCGACCTGCGCGGCGGCGGGCCCGGAACGCGCGAGACCGACCTGCTCGACCCGGCCATGACGGTCGACCACATCGACGCACTGGCGCTGTCCGGCGGCTCGGCGTTTGGGCTCGAGGCCGCATCCGGCATCCAGGCATGGCTGCGCGAGCAGGGACGCGGGTTCCTGGTGCGCTCCGTCCGGGTGCCGATCGTGCCGGGCGCCATCTTGTTCGACCTGCTCAACGGCGGGAACAAGGACTGGGGACGCTTCGCGCCCTATCGCGAGCTCGGTTATCGGGCGGCAGCCGCCGCCGCTGAGGATTTCGCGCTCGGCTGCGCCGGCGCCGGCCTCGGCGCCACCACCGTCAACCTCAAGGGCGGGCTGGGCTCGGCCTCGGCGCTGACGCGCGGCGGATATACGGTCGGCGCGCTGGCCGCGGTCAATGCGGCGGGCAGCGTCGTCGTCGGCGAGGGGCCGTGGTTCTGGGCGGCGCCGTGCGAGCGCGACGGCGAGTTCGGCGCCCACGGGTTTCCCTCTCCGCTGCCGGCGCAAGCGCTCGAGCCGCGCACCAAGGGCGGCGTCCAGGAAAGCACGACGCTCGCCGTGGTGGCGACCGAGGCCACGCTGACCAAGGCGCAGCTCAAGCGGCTCGCCGTGATGGCGCAGACCGGCGTCACGCGCGCCATCTATCCGGTTCACACGCCGCTCGACGGCGACGTGGTGTTCGCCGTCGCGACCGGCCGCAAGCCGGCGGTCGATCCGCTGCTCGGGCTCACCGAGCTCGGCACCGTCGCTGCGAATACGCTCGCACGCGCCGTCGCCCGCGCAGTTTATCTGGCGACCGCCCTGCCCTTCCCCGACGCGCTGCCGAGCTGGCGTGACAAGTTCGCACATTAGCGGTACTTGAGCTCGGGGGTGTACAAGAGCACGATCGCTAGCCAAGCAAGAAACGCGAACTTCCTTTAAGCGGCTGCCATGGAACAAGCCAGCTCATACGTGCTATTGAGCAATAGCTCTTTGGAAAACGCTGAACGGTCCTGAGAATATGGCAAAGCTGAAGCTTCAAAACGTGGCACAGATACGTCACGCCGAAATCAATTTTGGCGACCTGACGGTCCTCGTTGGCGCGCAGGCCACCGGCAAGAGTATTCTATTGCAGCTCTTAAAGCTGCTCGTGGACACAGGCTATGTCCAGGATGAATTGCATCGCCATGGTCTTGATTGGTCGAGGCAATTGCCGGATTTCTTAAATGTCTATTTTGGCGAAGGCATGGAATCGATTTGGGGCACGAACAGTAAAATATCGTGGGAGGAGAGCGCAGTTGATTTGGCATACCTCGCCAATCGAATGAGAAAGCGTAATGACGAAAGGTTATTTTTCGTTCCTGCCCAGCGAGTCTTGACACTGCGCGACGGCTGGCCACGTCCGTTTACAGACTATTCACCCGGTGACCCATTTTCAGTTCGCAATTTTAGTGAGGAATTGAGATTGTTAATGGAGGAATTTTCAGATGATGGAAGCCTTTTCCCGCGTGAAAGACGCCTGAAAAAAGCGTACCGAACATTGTTGCAGCAGCATGTCTTTTCAAAATTTAAGCTTACTATCAACAGGGAGCGCGCCCAAAAACGGCTCGTACTCGGAGCACGGGGCAAACCCCTTCCCTATATGGTGTGGTCTGCCGGCCAACGCGAATTTGTGCCGCTACTCCTCGGCTTTTACTGGTTGATGCCTCCTACAAAAATCGCGCGCCGGGGTGCGTTGGAATGGGTGGTCATTGAAGAGCTTGAAATGGGCCTTCACCCACGGGCGATCTCCGTGGTACTACTCCTCATACTGGAGCTTTTGAGTCGCGATTACCGAATATGCTTATCGACCCATTCTCCTCAAGTATTAGAGATGATGTGGGCACTAAAACGCATCCGCGAGCGCAAGGGCACGACCAACGATGTACTGGACCTATTCGAAACACCTCCGGGGTTAAGAGCGCAGCTGCGCCACGTCGTTGATCGGGCGCTCGGCAAGAGATTGCGCGCGTACTATTTTGAGCGCCCCGGCGGCAATGTCCACGATATCTCACAGTTAAGTCCCACCTCTACAAAAAAGTTCGAGGCAAATTGGGGAGGGTTGTCCGAGTTTAGCGAGCACGCCAATGAAATCGTTGCTCGAGTGACCGCAAACTCCTGAGGTTGGGGCGTGAGTTTCGAGACGGCTGTTCGGAAGACGCCCTCTACCCGGGAGGCATATAGGGGGGGCTTGAGTGCGTTACGGGAAGGCGACCGTGCTCGCATTTCGGTCGATAATACAAGGCTCCTGACCGGAAGCATCGATCTCGATACAGCCTTAAGGAGATTGCATCCGAATGCTTCCCGATGGGATTACGGGATTGGATACAAGCTCAGTCAAAAATCGGAAAAAGTGGTTTGGGTCGAGGTTCATCCGTCCAGGGGCTCCAGTGACATCAAAGAAGTTGAAAACAAGGTGCGCTGGCTTCGCCAGTGGCTTGAGGTTGATGGAAAACTTCTGAAAACGCTCCAGAGGCAGCTTGTCTGGATTTCGAGTGGACGAACGATTTATACTTCCAGCTCTCCCCAGATGAGGCGCATCGCGGAACTTGGACTGATCTTTGCTGGTGGACATCATAAGATCGTCTGAGAATGTCCGCCCAGATCCGGGCTAGGAACTGAACCGCTCGGCGCGCAGCGGCGCCGGGTCGATGAACGGCGTCGTGCCGGTGATCATCTCGGCGAGCAGGCGGCCGGTGACCGGCCCGAACGTCAGGCCGAAATGGCCGTGGCCGTAGTCGAGCCACAGGCCCCGCTGGCCGGGCGCGGGGCCGACCACCGGCAGCGTATCGGCAAAGCACGGCCGCTTGCCGAGCCACGGCTGCGGCTCGGCCGGCTCGCCGAGCGGAAACAGGCTCCTGGCGAGCGGCATCACCCGGTCGAGCTGCGCCGGGGTGGGCGGCGCATCGCGCGGCGCGAACTCGGCGCCGGTCGTCACCCGGATCCCCTGCTCCATCGGCGACATCGCCCAGCCGTTCTCAGCGTCGACCAGCGGCCGGGTCAGGCCGGCATTGCCCTGCGGACGGAAGTGGCGGTGATAGCCGCGCTTGATGGCGAGCGGCAGGCGGATGCCGAGCGGATCGAGCACGTCGGGCGCCCACGGCCCGAGCGCCACCACGGCATTGTCCGCGTCCACATGCCCCTGCGCGGTTTCGACCCGCCAGCGGCCGTCGCTGCGGTGGAGCGTGCGCGCGTCGCCGTCGAGAAAAACGCCGCCGAGCGTGGCAAAGCGCGCCGCATAGGCCCGCGTCACCGCCAGCGGATTGGACAGGGTCGCGATGTCGGGCCAGTGCACGGCGCGGGCAAAGGCCGGCTTGAGGCTCGGCTCGAGCGCAAGCGTTGCCGCGGTGTCGAGCACGTTCGCCGCGACGCCCAGCTCGGCGCCAAGCTCGAGCGCCGGCTGGAAGCCGGCGAAGCCCCGCTCGGTGCGCCAGATCGTGAGCCAGCCGTCCTTGCGCAGATAGCGCTCGGCGCCGGATTCCTTGATCAGCGCCTCGTGCTCGGCGACGGCGCGCGACATCAGCGGATGCATCAGGCGCGCCGTCTCGACGAGCCGGTGCGGGCGCGACGCCGCGCGGAACGCCAGCAGCCACGGCACCACCTTGGGCAGGAACGCCAGGTGATAGTTCGCTTCCGGCGCGCGCTTCAGCGCGATGCTGATCAGGTCGCCGAGCCGCGACGGGAACGCGGTCGGAAACACCCCCGAGCCGCCGATGATCCCGGTGTTGCCGTAGGAGGTCTCCTCGCCCGGTCCGCGCCGGTCGATGAGCGCCACCGCCAGCCCGCGCTTGGCAAGCTGGAGCGCCGCCGACGTGCCGACGATGCCGGCGCCGAGCACGATCACGTCGGTACGGGCCATGGGCAATCCCTGAAAAAAGTCATCCCTCCGCGGTCGGGAGGGATGCCGAAGCTCGCAACGATATATGAAACGAAACCCGCCCGGCGACAACACCGCGGCACACCGCGGCGCACCGGCCGCAGAGCTGCCATTCCGTCCCGCCATCCGGGCGGCGCCACAGCCTAGGCGCGCACCTTGCCGTCGCTTGTCAGGCCCGCACCCGTCACCTAAGCTCGACTGTGCCGGTTGTTCCAACAATATGAAAAGTAACGGGCTCGCGGCGGCTTCGTCGGCGAGGCCATTGAAGGAGATACCCATGAAATCCACGGGCCTTTCGTTTGTCGCGGCCGTGCTCGTCGCCGCCGGCCTCGCCGGTTCGGCCGCCGCGCAGGACGCGATCAAGATCGGCGTGACCCAGCCGCTCACCGGCGCATTCGCCGCCTCCGGCAACTACGTCACCCAGGGCGCCCGCATCGCCGAGGACGAGATCAACAAGGCCGGCGGCGTGCTCGGCAGGAAGATCCAGCTGTTCGTCGAGGACAACAAATCGAACCCGACCGAGGCGGTCGCCACCGCCGAGAAGCTCATCGTCAAGGACAAGGTGCCGGTGATGATGGGCGCCTGGAGCTCGACCTTGACGCTGGCGATCATGCCGAAGCTCGTCGAGTACGGCGTGCCGATGCTGGTCGAGACCTCGTCGTCGGGCAAGATCACGACCTCGGGCAATCCGTGGATTTTCCGCATCAGCCCGACCTCGGAGATGGAGGCGAAGGCGTTCACGCCGCTGGTCAAGCAGATCGGCATCAAGAAGGCCGACTTCCTCTCGACCAACAACGATTTCGGCCTCGGCGCCGCCAAGGAATTCTCCGAGATGCTCAAGGCCCAGGGCGTCGAGGTCGGCGTCATGGAGACCATGGACCCGAAGGCGACCGACTTCTCGGCGCAGCTCGCCAAGATCAAGGCCTCGGGCAGCGACACGGTGTTCGTCACGACCGCGGTCGAGCAGATCACGCTCATCCTCAAGCAGGCGCGCGAGCAGCAGCTCAAGGCGCGCATCATCACGACAGGCGGCTCCAACTCCCCGGACCAGCTGATCGCGCAAGCCGGCGAGGCCGCCAACGGCTCCTATCACCTGGTGTTCTTCACCCCGTGGTTCCCCGAGGCCGTGAAGCACCCGGACATCGCCAAGAAATTCGTCGCCGAATGGAGCGCGCGCAAGCACGAGGTCGGCGGACTGACCGAGGGTTTTCGCGGCCGCGACGGCATCTACACCATCGTGGCGGGCATCAACGCTGCCGGAAAGGCGGAGCCGGCGGCGATCCAGAAGGCGCTGTGGGGCGTGAAGGTCCAGGGCATCAACGGCGACATCGCCTTCATCAAGCAAGGTCCGGCCGGCAACGAGAGCGCGCAGAACGTGCCGAGCGTCTACATGATCAGGATCGAGGGCGGCAAGGTCGTCAAGGGCTGATTGTCTCCGTCATCCTGAGGCTCGGCGCGTAAGCGCCGAGCCTCGAAGGATCGAAGCGGCGTGTCTGTTTCCACCCTTCGAGGCCCTCCCCCGGATCAAGTCCGGGGTCGGGCGCCTCAGGGTGACGGTTTATTTTTGTCGTCGGGAGCTTCGGCGTGGACCAGTTCCTCCAACACGGCGTCAACGCCGTGATGCTCGGCGGCACCTACGCGCTTCTCGGAATAGGCCTCACGCTGATCTTCGGCATCATGCGCGTGGTCAACTTCACGCACGGAGAGCTGTACGCCTTCGGCGCCTACATGATGTACATGCTGGTGATGGCGCTGCACGCGAATTTCTTCCTCGCGCTGGTCCTCGCCGTCCTGCTCGGCATCGCGCTCGGTGCCGCGATCGAGTTTTTGCTGCTGCGCCGGCTGCGCGGCGCCGACATCGACACCACCATGCTGGTCATGATCGGCGCGTGGATCGCGCTGCAGAACGCCGAACAGTTGCTGTGGTCGGGCGTGGCGAAGTCGATCGACAGCCCGTTCCCGGCGGCCCCCTTGGTGATCGGGCCGGTCTCGGTCTCATGGATCCGCGTGTTCGTGCTCGCGGTCGCGCTCGGGCTGATCGCCGGCACGCACCTGCTGATCAACCGCACCAAGCTCGGCAAGGCGATGCGCGCCACCTTCCAGGACCGCGAGACCGCCGCCCTCATGGGCGTGCAGATCGGCACCATCTACACCGCGACCTTCGCGCTCGGCTCGGGCCTGGCGGCGGCCGCCGGCGCGCTGCTCGGGCCGGTGTTCGTCGCCTATCCGACCATGGGCGACCTTGCCGCCGCAAAGGCCTTCGCCATCGTCATCCTCGGCGGGCTCGGCAACGTGGTCGGCGCCACGATCGGCGGGTTCATTCTCGCGATCGTCGAGGAGCTGGGCGCCGGCTACGTGTCCTCGGGCTACCGCGACGCCATGGGCTTCCTGCTGATCATCCTCATCCTGCTGTTCCGGCCGACTGGCCTGTTCGCGCGCAAGGAGCGGATCGGCTGATGCGGTCGCATGCCAAGCGCCTGATCGCGGCGGCCTGGGTGATCTTTTTGTTTTCCGTGCCGCTGTGGATGACGGACCTCTATGTGCTGCACGTGCTCATCACCACCGGCATTTTCATCATCGCCGCCATCAGCCTCAATCTCCTGCTCGGATTCACCGGCCAATTGTCGCTCGGCCACGTCGCCTTCTTCGGCATCGGCGCCTATGTCAGCGCGCTCGTTTCGCTCGGCTTCGAGTTCCACGTCGCGCCGGATACGCTCGTTGCGTTTGCCGCCAAGCCGGCATGGGTTGCGCTGCTCTGCGGCATCCTAGTCGCCGGCCTGTGCGGCTGGCTGATCGGGCGCGTCTCGTTCCGCGTGCGCGGCGCCTACTTCGTCATCGTCAGCATCAGCTTCGCCGAGGTGGTGCGGCTCGTCGCCCTCAACTGGGTCGAGCTGACCCAGGGGCCGATGGCGCTCAACAACATCCCGCCGCTGACGCTCGGCGTCTCGGATTTCTACGCCGTCACGTTCCTGCGCAAGCCGGCTTATTACTATCTCGTCCTCG
>DASPZC010000132.1:0-2090 GCA_035636455.1 Xanthobacteraceae bacterium | reverse complement strand
AGCCCAATAATGGCATCCGAGTACAGCGTGGGGTTCGAACCCGCCGACCGCCTGGCGCAGGACCGCGAGAGCGTGCGTCGACGCTTCTGGATCAAGTTCAAGAAGGTGGTCGGCAAGCTGCCGTTCGCCGAGGATCTGCTCGCCGCCTATTACTGCGCGTTCGACCGCGACACGCCCACCGGGGTCAAGGCGGCGCTGATCGGCGCGCTCGCCTATTTCGTGCTGCCGTTCGACGCCATCCCCGACATGCTGCCGGTGCTCGGCTATACCGACGATGCCGCCGTGCTCGCGACCGCCGTCCGCCTCGTCGCCACGCACCTCAGGCCGGAGCACCGCGCCGCCGCGCGCGCGGCGCTGGCGCGCGGGCTGCGATAGCGGTGGACTTCCCCAGGTCCTCTCCGGCTGCTACCGTCAAAATCCTTCCAGAGTTCATCCCGAGAATACGGGCCTCGCTATCATTCTCCTGCGCCGATCGCCGCGCTCACACGCGCTACACAGCAACAATCGAGGAGCACGTCATGAATCTGAAGCTCGTCATCGCCGTCGTGGCTCTCGCCGCTCTCCCCGCAATGCCGGTCGCTGCGCAGGGTCAGAAAGGTCCGCCGCCGGCCCAGAAAGGCGCCGGGCCGGCTCAGAAGGGCGCCCCGGCCGCGCCGCCGGTGCCGAGCAAGGCCGAGGTGCAGAAGGTCGTTCAGACGATCAGCGCCGATCAGTCGAAAGTGGCGACCTATTGCTCCATCCAGAAGCTTGGCGTCCAGATGAACCAGGCCCAACAAAAAAAGGATCAGAAAAAGATGCAGGACCTGGAGAAGCAGGCGGACGCAATGGCGGCGAAGCTCGGTCCCGATTACGTCAAGGTGATGGACGGCCTCGAGACCGTCGATCCCGAATCCAAGGATGGAAAGGAGCTTGTTGCCCTCCTCGAGCCGCTCGACAAGATGTGCAAATAGCCTGCGGCTCGCGTATTCGCGCCAGCCCCTCACGGCCGCAGGAGAATCTTTCCCATCGCCTTGCGGTCGCTCAGCGCCTTGAGGGCCTCGGCCGTGCGTTCGAGCGGATAGACCGCGTGCACGTGGGCGGAGAGCTTGCCCTCCGCGCACCACGTGAGCAGCTCGGCCATGTTGGCGCGGTGCTTCTCGGGATAGCGCTCGGTGAACTGGCCCCAGAACACGCCGCGCACGTCGCAGCCCTTGAGCAGCACCAGGTTGAGCGGCAGCTTCGGGATGTCGCCGGCGGCAAAGCCGATCACCAGGAAGCGCCCGCCCCAGGCGATCGAGCGGATCGCCGCTTCCGCATAGGCGCCGCCGACCGGATCGTAGACCACGTCGACGCCGCGCCCGCCGGTCACGCGGCGCAGGCCGTCCTTCAAATCCTCGCTCGCGTAGTTGATCGCCGCGTCGGCGCCGTGCGCGCGCGCGAAGGCGAGCTTGTCGTCGGACGACGCGCAGGCGATCACCCGCGCGCCCATCAGCTTGCCGAGTTCGACCGCCGCGAGCCCGGTGCCGCCGGCGGCGCCGAGCACCGCGAGCGTCTCGCCGGGCTTGAGCTGCGCGCGGTCCTTGAGGGCGTGCACCGTCGTGCCGTAGGTGACGGTGAGGCCGGCGGCGCGATCGAAGTCGAGCGCGTCCGGCAGCTTCGCCAAGCGGTCGGCCTTGATGACGGCGCGCTCGCGCGCGGCGCCGGAGCCCATCCAACCAACCACCCGATCGCCGGCCGCAAACCCGGTCACGCCGGCTCCGACGCTGTCGACCACGCCGGCGAACTCGGACGCGGGCGAGAACGGGAACGGCGGCTTCACCTGATATTTGCCGGCGATCAGCAGCGTGTCGAAGAAATTGAGCGCCGCGGCCTTGACCGCGACCACGGCCTCGCCCGGCCCGGCGGCGGGCTCCGGGATGTCCTTGTACTCGAGGTCGTCGGGGCCGCCGAAGCGGTTGCACAGGATGGCTTTCATGGTCGTCCGGGGTTGCCGCGGGAGATTTGTCATATCACGTCGGCGCGCGCGGTCGAGGGCGCGGTCGCCGTGCGGCGCCGCCGCGCGCTTTGACAACGACGGCGGCGTGTGATTGCTGCCCTCACATTGCCGATAT
>DASPZC010000131.1:0-3936 GCA_035636455.1 Xanthobacteraceae bacterium | reverse complement strand
AGGCCCAGGCTGCCGGCGATCTCCGACGCCTCGTCCGACAGGATATCGCCGAACATGTTGGTGGTGACGATTACGTCGAACCGGCTGGCGTCGCGCACCAGCATCGCCGCCATGGCGTCGACGATGCGCTCCTCGTAGTCGACCTGCGGATAATTTTTTGCGATCGCGCGCACGCAGTCGAGATATAGCCCTTCCGAGACATGCAGCACGTTCGCCTTGTGCACCGCCGTCACGTGGCTGCGCCGGCGCACGGCCAGTCGGAACGCCGCCTCGGCGATGCGGGTCGAGCCCTCGCGGGTGATCTTGCGGATCGACAGCGCGAGGTCCGCCGTCGGCATGAACTCGCCGTTGCCCCCGAACATCGAGCGGTCGGCGTAGAACCCTTCGGTGTTCTCGCGCACGATGACGAGATCGATCGGCTTGCCGCAGCGCGGCGGAAAACCCGGGCGCGAGCGCGCCGGGCGGATGTTGGCGAAGAGGTCGAGCCGCTTGCGCAAGTTCCCCGACGGATTGATCCCGCCTTGCGAGGCCGGCGGATAGTCATGATGCGACACCGGCCCGAGGATCACGCCGTCGGCCGCCTTCGCCTTCTCGAACGAATCCTCCGGCAGCGTGGTGCCGCGCGATCTCAGCGCCGCGAGCCCGATCGGCACTTCCTCGAACACGAGGTTGAGCGGCAGCATGCGGTCGAGCGCGCGCAGCACCGTAAGCGTCGCGGCGCTGATCTCCGGCCCGATGCCGTCGCCCTGCATGACGACGAGGCGGACCGGCGCCGGGGCGTTGGGGGCGGAACTCGCCATGTGTCGGTCTTTGTTTGCAGGGTGGGTCAGGCGCGGAGCGCCGTAACCCACCATGGCTGCGCGACCATTGGTGGGTTACGCGCCTTCGGCGCTAACCTACCCTACTGTCCCGCGTTCGCCTTGTCGACGTAGCGCTCGTCGTAGGTCGTCGCCACGTCGATCTTGATCGCCTTCACGGCGGGGTCGAACGCGGCCAGCACCTTGTAGGCGGTTTCGGCGCCCTCGTGGCCGAAGCGGCCGTCGGGCGAATACATCGGCACGCTGTTGCGGATCGACTGCACGTAGAGCGCCTTGTTGCCGATGGCGAACTCCTCCGGCATCACCTGGGCGATCTCCTCGGGGCCATGGCCCTTGACCCATTTGAGCGCGCGCACGAATGCGTTGGCGAGCCCTTGCGCGGCCTTCGGATTTCTCTCGACGAATTGCGGCTGGGCGTAGAGCACCGCCGCCGTATAAGCGCCGCCATAGACCTTGCGGGTTCCCTCGAGCGTGCGCGTATCGGCCACCACCTTGATGAGGCCGTCGTTCTCCAGCAGCGTGATCACCGGATCGGTGTTGACGAGCCCGTCGATCTCGCCGCGCCTGGCCGCCGCGACCGCGCTCGCCGACGCGCCGACCCCGATATAGGACGCATCGTCCGGGCTGAGCCCGGCGCGCGCCATGATGTACTTGACCATGAAATGCGTGCTCGAGCCCGGCGCCGTGATGCCGATCTTGAGTCCTTTGAGGTCCTTCGGGCCGCTATAGGCGGATGCTTTCGCGGGCGACAGGCCGAGCGCGTAGCCGGGAAACTGGCCGATCTCGACGAGCCCGATCACCGGCTGGTTCTGCGCGCGCATCTGCACGATGTGGTCATAGGCGCCGGTGACCACGTCGGCCGAGCCGCCGACCAGGGCCTGCAATGCCTTGGCGCCGCCGGGGAAATCGGAAATCTCGACGTCGAGGCCTTCGTCCTTGAAGTAGCCGAGCCGCTCGGCGACCGTGAGCGGCAGGTAGAACAGGGACGGTTTGCCGCCGACCGCGAGCCGCACCTTTATGGCTTGCGCCTGCGCGGCGCCGACCATCGCGGCACATGCAAGGATCGCCGCCAGAATTTTGAGAACCTTCATCGAGCCTTCCTTCCTACAGCACGACGGCGCGCGGCGCCGCGTGTTTCGCCACGCGGTCCGCGGCGGCGCCGGCATCCTTGATGCCGGCGGGCGGTCGTGACGTAATTCGGGGGATGTTAACGGGGCGGCGGCGTCCGCGCCATGCGCGGCGCCGCCGGAGACAGCGGGAGGAAGCCGATGCCATCGCCGTTCGACCTCACCGGCAAGGTCGCCATCGTCACCGGATCGAGCAAAGGCATCGGCAAGGCGATCGTCGAATGCATGGCCGGCCAGGGCGCCAAGGTCGTGGTGTCGAGCCGCAAGGCGGATGCGTGCGAGGCGGTGGCGGCGGGCATCCGGGCGAAGGGCGGCGAGGCCACGGTCATCCCGTGCAACGTGTCGCGCCGGCCCGAGGTCGAGGCGCTGGTCGGCAGCACGCTCGCCAAGTACGGCCGCGTCGACATCCTGGTGTGCAACGCCGCGGTCAACCCGGTTTACGGCCCGCTCGCCCAGCTCTCCGACGAGGCGTTCGACAAGATCATGGGGGCGAACGTCAAGAGCACCATCTGGCTCGCCAACCTGGCGCTGCCCGGCATGGCCGGGCGCGGCGGCGGCGCCCTCGTCATCATCTCGTCGATCGGCGGCATGCGCGGCAGCGAGATGCTCGGCGCCTACGGCATCTCCAAGGCGGCGGATTTTTCCCTCGCGCGCAGCCTCGCGGTCGAGTGGGGCCCGCGCAACATCCGCGTCAACTGCATCGCGCCCGGCCTGGTCAAGACCGACTTCGCCCGCGCGCTATGGGAGAACGAGGCCGCGGTCGCCAAGCGCAACGAGCGCACCCCGCTGCGCCGTCTCGGCACGCCGGACGAGATCGGCGCGGTCGCCGCCTTCCTCGCCTCGCCGGCCGCGAGCTACATCACCGGCCAGGTCATCGTCGCCGACGGCGGGGTGACGATTGCGGGCGGATGATGCGGATACGTTCCCCGGACGCGGCGCAGCGTGGAGCGAAGCGGAACGGTGCGCCGCTGATCCGGGGTCCACGCTTGCTTCTGGACCCCGGGTCTGCAGCGCATCACTTCGTGCTGCGCTGCGCCCGGGGAACGCCGCCTTGGTGTTTTCACAATGCGGGCAGTTCAATCGCGTGCCAGGAGGCGATCCATGCGCGCCGTTCGATCGATCATCGTCGCGCTCGCGTGCACCATCTGGGCCGCGCCAGCGCTTGCGGCGGGCTGCCAGACCGGCAGCTTCGAGGCGTGGCTCGAGACCTTCAAGCGCGAGACGGCGGCCAAGGGCGTGTCGCCGCGCGGGCTCGCGGCGCTCGACGGCGTGGCCTACGATGCATCGGTCGTGTCGCGCGACCGCCGGCAGGGCGTGTTCCGCCAGAGTTTTGAGGAATTCTCCGGGCGCATGATCTCGCCCGACCGCCTGCGCGTCGGCGCGCGCAAACTCAAGCAACATGCCGCGACGTTCGCCCGCATCGAACAGGCCTATGGCGTCCCTGGCCCGGTCCTCGTCGCCATCTGGGGCCTGGAAACCGACTTTGGCGTCAACCAGGGCAACTTCTCGGTCATCCGGGCGCTGGCGTCGCTCGGCTACGACTGCCGCCGCTCGGAGAAATTCCAGGCCGAGCTGATGGACGCGTTGCGCATCGTCGAGCGCGGCGATCTTTCGCCGCACGAGATGCGGGGCGCCTGGGCTGGCGAGATCGGCCAGACCCAATTCCTGCCGTCGTCCTATCTCAAGTACGCGGTCGATTTCGACGGCGACGGGCGGCGCGATCTCATCCGCAGCGTCCCCGACGCGCTTGCCTCGACCGCCAACTATCTGAGGGGCTACGGCTGGAAGCGCGGTCAGGGGTGGGAGCCCGGCGCGGCCAATTTCGACGTGCTGCTGCAGTGGAACAAGTCGCAGGTCTATTCGAAGACCATCGCGGCCTTCGCGACGCGACTGCAAGAAGCCCGATGAAAACCTCTCCCCGCTTGCGGGGAGAGGGTCGGGGTGAGGGGGACTCTCCGCGAACTCGGCTTGTGGAAAGTCCCCCCCCCCCC
>DASPZC010000130.1:0-3263 GCA_035636455.1 Xanthobacteraceae bacterium | reverse complement strand
GTAAAGTCGACGTTGATGAGCAGCGTCGCCTGTCTGCGCTCATCGAGATGATAGCCGTAGCGGGGCGTGCGGGCGGTGAGGCCAGCACTGAGCGCCGACGGCCCGCCCTCGAAATTCGAGCGCGCGCCGCACACGCTGTTGGAATAGATCACCACGCCGGTGTCGCCATAGGCGCAATGCTCGCCGCGCACCGGCGGCATGATGGTCTGGTAGTTGATGCAGGTGTCGGTCATCAGCACGCCGAGCATCTCGAACGCGGCGATCGCGCGCCGTTCGAGATCGAGCATCCAGGCCTGCTGCTTGAGCCGTTCGGCGGCGGCGAAATCGGTGCCGCGCGGATCGGTGATGGTGGGCACGCGCACGCAGCGCTCGGCGGCGGGCAGATGCGCCCAGCGCTCGAGCCACTCGACGCCGGCCAACCCGAGCGACTCGGTATCGGCCATGATGTGCGCCTGGCTGACCGGAACGAAATCCTGCGCGCCCAGATAAGTGCCGACCTTGATCTGATGCTCGATCGCCCATTGCCGCAGCGGCCCGAACGCGCCGGCGCGCATCGCTTCCTCGTCCGCGCTCAGTTTCACGTCTGAGTCTCGAGCAGATGGACGCTGCGCTGGCGGTCGGCGAGATAGATGACCCCGCGCGCGTCGACGGTCGCGTCGTTCGACGACGCGCGCGCGCAGCCGGGCGGCGGGTCGGGCTTGAAGAAGCCGACCTCGCGCGGCCGGAACGGATCGGCGATATCGACGAGGCGCAGCCCTTGCGCGAACCAGGCGAACGGGATGAGCGTGCCGGCGAAGACTTCGGACGGCTGATGGCAGCCGGTCATGGTCGGCTGCGGCGCGCCATCCTGGTCCAGCCCCTCGACGTCGAAGGTCGCAATCGGCATCGGCTGGCGCTCGTCGGTGATGTCGTAGATCCAGCTGAACGCCGGCGGGGAGGGACGAAGCTTCGCCACGTCCTCATCGGCGACCACCATGATGCGCCGGCCGCGCAGCGCCTCGCGCACCGGCAGGCACGTGTGGGTGGGATGCGGATGCGCCGGGCTGCTGTTGAAGCCGGAGACGAGGCGCGGCTTCGACAGGTCCGCGATGTCGAGGATGAAGAAGCCGTGGTGCCAATAGGAGACATGCAGCCGGTCGCCCAGGCGCAGCGGATGATGGCAGCGCGGCTTGACGTAATCGCCCCACGGATAGGTCTCGCCGCCGGCCGCATGCTGGCCCGGGATCCACCAGCGGCCCGCCTCCTGCGGATGGGCGGGATCCTGCAGGTCGAGGATCATCACGATGTTGCCGACATAGCCGTCGGCGGTCGGCGAGATGTAGGCGTAGCGGCCGTCGAAGTCGAAGCGGTGCACGCCGCTGCCGGCGGTGCGCCATTTGGTGATCAGGCGCGGCCGCGCCGGCGCGGACACGTCGTAGATGCCGAGCCCGCCGCCGAAGCTTTGGTCGCCGCCCTCGCCCTGCCGCTCGTGATTGACGATCATCACGCCGTCGCGCGCCCGCACCTTGTGCGAGTGCCAGCCGGCGGGCATCTCGACCTGCGCCAGCAGCCGCGGCTTGAGCGGATCGGCCACGTCATAGATCGACGTGCCGGCCGGCGGGCTCATATGCGCGACGAACAGGGTCGTGCCGTCGACCCACACCTGCCCGCCGCCCGGGCAGTCGAGGTGGGAGAGGACTTTGATGTTTCGTGAGGAGGGCATGGCGATCAGGTTGCATTTCCCGGATGCAGTGCAGCGCGTAGCGAAGCGGAGCGGTGCACTGCTGATCCGGGATCGCGCTCACTGGACCCCGGGTCTGCAGCGCACCACTTCGTGCTGCGCTGCGCCCGGGGAACGATGCCGGCCATCACCCGTCCAATCCCGTCGGCACGTTCTTGTTCTCGCTCTCGAGCTTCATGCCGGCGAGCAGCGCCATGGTCTCGATCAGCGCGGCGAAATCCTTCTGCAGGTATTCGTCCGGGTTCGGCTTCAGCGTCGCGGCGCCGAAGTGGCTCTGCAGCACCTCGCGCGCGGCGGCGGTCACCGGCATCGGCACGTCCTGCTCGCGGCCCAGCTCGAGCCCGAGGTCGAGGTCCTTGCGCAGCAGTTCCGGCGTGAACGTCGTCGTCCAGTCGAGATTGACCAGCGCCGGCGATTTGTAGCGAGTGAACATCGAGCCCATCACGCTGTTGTTGAGGAAGGCGAGGAAGGCGTGGCGCGGCACGCCCATCTTGTTGGTGAGCAGCGTGATCTCGATCAAATTCTCGATGACGACGCCGAGCATGACGTTGTGGGCGATCTTGCAGATGCGCGCCAATTCGCCGTCGCCCACGTAGGACACGCCCTGCGGCGCGATGGTCTCGACCATCGGCATGACCGCCTTGCAGGCCGCCTCGGGGCCGGAGATCACCGCGGAGAGCCGGCCGGCCTTGATCACCTTGGCGTTGCCGCTCACCGGCGAAGCGACGAAGTCGACGCCGCGCTCCTTGAGGCGGCGGCGGATGTCGGCCGATTCCACGACCCCGATGGTCGAGCAATCGACCACGATGCCGGGCAGCTTGCCGTTGCCGGAGATCGCGCCGTGCGGGCCGAACAGGACCTCGTTCAGATCCTTGCCGGTCGAGACGATCGAGAACAGCACGTCGGCGCCGGCCAGATCGGCGGGCCGGTCGACCACCTTGCCGCCCTTGCCGGCGAGCGGCTCGGCCTTGGCGCGCGTGCGGTTGTAGATCGCCACGTCGTAGCCGGCCTTGAGCAGCCGCTCGGCCATCGGGAAGCCCATGCGGCCCATGCCGATCCAGCCGATCCTGTGCTTCTTGTCGGGCATGCGAAGTACCCCTGTAAATTCGAAACTCAGTCCTCATGGTGAGGAGCCGCGCGTTCTTTACGCGCGGCGTCTCGAACCATGGACGCGCTCCCATCCTTCGAGACGCCCTCGCTTCGCTCGGGCTCCTCAGGATGAGGCTGGAGATTGTGTCGTGCGGGCAGTATCACAGCGCTCCTGTGGCATCAACTCGCAGAGCAAGCGAAAGGCGATGGTCACGATCGACGCGGCGGCATTGCAGGATATCTGTTGAAATGAGGCCGGGCCGTCGTTAGCTGTAGCCGGCCGGATTTTCACTCCCACCGACAGGACCCGTCATGGCCGACCCGAACAATTTGAACGTGCTCGTCGTCTGCGGCTCGCTGCGCAAAGGCTCCTACAACGCCATGGTGGCGCGCAGCCTGCCGGCGCTGGCGCCGCCCGGCATGAAGCTCGCGCCCGCGCCGACCATCGTGATGC
>DASPZC010000129.1:0-2130 GCA_035636455.1 Xanthobacteraceae bacterium | reverse complement strand
CGCGTCGACCTCTCCCCGCAAGCGGGGAGAGGTAATCACTCCGCGAACTCGAGCTTGGCGGCTTTGACCACATCGGTGACGGTCTTGATGTCGGCCTCGATCATGCGGCGAAAATCGTCCGACGGGACGCCGCCGGGATCGACCGCCAGCGCCTTGAGCTTGTCCCGCACCTCGGGCGCCTGGACGGCCCGGCGCAGTTCCGCTTCGAGCCTGCTGGCGATCGCCGGCGGGGTGCCGGCGGGTACGAACAGGCCGCTCCACAGGCCGATGGCGACCTCCGGCAGGCCGGCTTCCGCCATGCTCGGCACGTCCGCCAACTCGGCGGCGCGCCGCGCTCCGGTCACCGCGAGCGCGCGCAGCTGGCCGCCCTTCACCAGCGGCACGGTCGGCGGCGGGTCGGCGATGGTGAGCAAAGTCTGGCCGGAGAGCACGCTCACCACCGACTCGTTGCTGCTCTTGTAGGGGATCGCCTGGCCGGGCATCCCGGTCTTCAGCTTGAGCAATTCCGTCGCGATGGTGAAGCCGGGAGCCGAGGTCGCGTAGTTGGCCTGATCCGGATGCTGCTTCGCCCAGGCGACCAGCTCGGCGACGCTCTTCACCGGATGGTTCGCCGGCACCACCAGCACCAGCGGAAACGAGCCGATCAAGGTCAGCGGCACGAACGAGCGGAGCGGGTGATACGGCAGGTGCGGGTAGATGGCGGGGGCGACCGACATGGCGCCGGCGGCGCCGACCAGGATGGTGTAGCCGTCGGGCGGCTGCTTCGACACGTACTCGGCCGCGAGCCGTCCGCCTGCCCCCGGCCTGTTCTCGATCACCACGGTCTGGCCGATCAGCTCCTGCAGCTTCGGGCCGACCAGGCGGGCAAAAATGTCGTTGCCGCCGCCGGCCGCAAAGCCGACGACGATGCGGATCACCCGGCTGGGATAGGTTTTTGCATCGTCCTGCGCCAAGGCGCCGCGCAAGGGCGCCGCCGCGAACGGCGCCGCCGCCATCAGCCGCACGATCTCCCGACGGTTCATCGTGGGTCCCTCCTCAGTCGTCATGCCCCCTCCCTTTCCCTCCCCCGCTTGCGGGGGAGGGTTAGGGCGCGGCCGGCGCCTCGGCGCGGGCGGCGCGCGGCCGCCGCATCAGCAGCAGCAGCAGCGCCGCCGGCAGGCTCACCAGCAGCATCAGCTTGAAGTCGTTGGCATAGGCGATGACCTGGGCTTGCCGGGTGATCTCGTCGTTCAACGCCATCAACCCGCGCGGCCGGCTGCTGTTCCAGAACAGGTAGGCGCCGCCGCTCTGCAGCATGCGATTGAACGGCGTCACGTGCTCGGCGATGCGCGCGTGCATGATTTGGGTGTTCTGCGCCAGCAGGAACGATGTCACGGAAATGCCGATCGCGCCGCCCATATTGCGCATCAGGCTGAACAGGGCGGTGCCCTCGGTGCGCAGCTCGGGCTCGAGCGTCGCGAACGCGGTGACCTGCAGCGGAATGAACACGAAGCCGAGGCCGAAACCCTGCACCGTGGTGGTGACCGACATCGACCACGCGCTCACGGCGGGGGTCCATCCGCTCATCTCCCAGAACGACACGGCCAGCATGGCGATGCCGAAGCCCATCAGCAGGCGCGGATCGACCCGGTTGACAAGGCGGCCCGCCAGCATCATGGCCATCATGGTGCCGACCCCGCGCGGCACCATCAGCAAACCGGCCTCCGACACCGAATAGCCGCCGAGCGTCTGCAGATAAGGCGCGAGCAGCGCCGAGCTCGACAGCAGCAGGGTGCCGACCGCGAACATCACCATGAGGCCGGAGATGAAATTCACGTCGCGGAAGATGCGCGGCGTGATGAACGGCTTCTCCGCCGTGAACATGTGCACGACGAACAGATAAAGGCCGAGCAGCGCCAGCACCAGCTCGACGACGATCTCGGTCGAGCTGAACCAGTCCTTCTGCTCGCCGCGGTCGAGCATGAGCTGGAACGCGCCGAGGCACATGCTGAGCACGCCGAAGCCGACCCAGTCGAACCGCAGCTTCGCATTGCGCGCGTGCTCGTGCATGAACAGCCACAGGCCGGCCATCGCCAGGATGCCGAACGGCAGGTTGATGTAGAACACCCAGCGCCAATTGTAGATGTCGGT
>DASPZC010000128.1:0-1516 GCA_035636455.1 Xanthobacteraceae bacterium | reverse complement strand
GATCACCCGATCGAAATAATGGCCGTAGATGGTGGCGAATGCGAACGGTTCGAGCGCGGCGGCAATTCCGGTGACCTGTTCGGCCGAGAGCGGAATGAGATTCGGATAGCTGTGCATGAAGCTCAGGAACTTGCGATCCATGGTGACGGTGCAGATGTCGGAGGAGCACAGCACGCCGTGGCCGCCGGCGCCTTTGGCCCAGTGCAGCACGGTACCGCCGGGGAAATGCCCGCCGCAGCGGATGAGCGTCACGTCCGGCAGGAGCGCGAGAATCTCGCCGTCCCATAATTGGATCGCCGGATCGGGCCGCATGATCCACGCGCGATCGGCGGCGTGAAGATGGATCGGCACGTTGCCGAACGCGCGGCTCCATTCGACCATGGTCGTGTAGAAATGCGGGTGCGAGATGCCGATCGCGGCGAGCCCGCCGAGCGCCCGGATCAGCGTGACGGTCGCGGCATCGAGCATGGCGATCGTGTCCCACAGCACGTTGCCGTGCGGCGTGCACACGAGGAGCGCGCGCTGGCCGATGGCGAAATGCGGCTCGGCCCCGATGCCGATGATCCCCGGCTCATATTGCCGACAGGCGTTGAAATGACTCGCCGCGAGCGCTTCGAGCGTGGTCCAGGTCTGCCCGCGTGGCGGCACATATTGCCGATCGTCCTCGCAGATCGTGCAGTGCGGCGGCGGCGTTTCGCTCGGCGCATATTGCGTGCCGCAGGCGGTGCAGATGAACGCGGGCATGGGTGGGCTCGTTAAACCGGGGAGGTAGCTTCCATCCTCGCGCACTCCTTGCCGGCGACCCACGTCGCCAGGACCCGGATCGCGTCGGGATCGAGCGCAACCATGTCGGCACGATAGCCGGGAGCGAGGCGGCCCAGCCGGTCGGCGATTCCGAGAAAGCGCGCGGGCGCCTCCGTTGCGAGCCCGATGGCATCTTGCAAGGGCAGGTGCATCAGCCGGACGCTGTTTCGCACCGCCGTCGCCATATCGAGCGCGGAACCCGCGAGCGTGCCGTCGGCGCGCGCGCAGCGCCCCTCGCGCATTTCGATCTTCTGCCCGTAAAGCAAAAAGCTCGAGCGGCGTCCGCCGACCGGCGGCATTGCGTCCGTCACCAGCATCGGGTGGCCGGCGCCGCGCAGCGCCAGGCGGAGCATGGGCGGAGCGACGTGCACGCCGTCCACGATCAGCCCGTACCGCGCCGCGGGGCACTCGAGCGCCGCCGCGATCGGCCCTCCCTCGCGACTCGCGAGCGGCCGCATCGCATTGAAGAGGTGGGTGAAGCCGGTGAGGCCCTCCGCCAGCGCCGCCCGCGTCTGCGCATAGGTCGCCATCGAATGGCCGAGCGAGACCCGCACGCCCGCGGCGGTGAGCCCGCCGATAAAACCGGCCGGCACCGCTTCGGGTGCGAGCGTGACCAGCGTCACGCCGCCCCGCAGCGAGGTGAGCAGCGCGGGGTCGGCGGGTTCTGGCCCGCGGATCATCGCCGGATCGTGCACGCCGGGTTTCTCCGGAG
>DASPZC010000127.1:0-1821 GCA_035636455.1 Xanthobacteraceae bacterium | reverse complement strand
CGATGCTGGTGCGCCAATGCACGGTCCCGGGCGCGAGATCGCCGTGGTGCAGGTAATACGGCTTGATCCGGCATTCGACGAGGGCGCGCATCAGCTGCCCGAGCACCTGCGCATCGTCGTTGATGCCGCGCAGCAGCACGGTCTGGCTCAGCAGAGGAATGCCGGCGTCGACGAGGCGCGCGCAGGCGGCGCGGGCGGCGGCGGTGAGTTCGCGCGCGTGGTTGGCGTGCAGCACCACGTAGACCGCCTTGCCGCGCGTCTTGAGCGCGCGCACCAGCGCGGGGGTGATGCGCGCCGGGTCGACGGTGGGCACCCTGGTGTGCACGCGGATGACCTTGACGTGGGGGATGGCGGCGAGGCGCCGCATCACCGCGGCGAGCCGGCGCGGCGAGAGCACCAGCGGGTCGCCGCCGCTGAGGATGACTTCCCAGATGTACGGGTGCGCGGCGATGTACGCGAGCGCGGCGGACAGCGCCTCGGCAGGCAGTGCGTTCGGCTTGCCCGGGCCGATCATTTCGCGGCGGAAGCAGAAGCGGCAATAGACCGCGCACACGTGCACGAGTTTGAGCAGCACGCGGTCGGGAAAGCGGTGCACGAGACCCTCGACCGGGCTGTGCGCGGCGTCGCCGATCGGGTCGGCGCGCTCCTCCGGCCGCACCTCGAGCTCGGCCGGATCGGGCACGAACTGGCGCGCGATCGGATCATGCGGATCGGCCGGATCGATCAGTTCGGCCATGGCCGGCGTGATCGCCACCGCGTAGCGCGCGGCGACCGGTTTGAGCGCGGCGACGCGCGCGGGCGGGATCAAACCGGCCTCGGCCAGCTCGTCCGGCCGGCGCAGGGTTTTGGTCACGGGTTTCATGTCGTTTGCCTCGATCAGGTCGGCGAAGAACTTCCAGCCTCCACCACCGGCGTCCACATCACCTGCTCGATCCGTTGGGCGCCGGTCAACAGCATCACCAGGCGGTCGAACCCGAGCGCAATGCCGCAGGCCGGCGGCATCGCGTCGAGCGCCGCCAAAAAATCCTCGTCGAGCGGATAACGCTCGCCGTGGATGCGCGCTTTCTCGGCCATCTCGGCCTCGAACCGGCGGCGCTGCTCGGCCGGGTCGGTCAGCTCGCCAAAACCGTTGGCCAGCTCGACCCCGCAGGCATAAAGCTCGAAGCGCTCGGCCACCCGCGGATCGTGCGCGGTCGGCCGCGCCAGGGCCGCCTCGGCGGCCGGGTATTCATAAAGTATGGTGGCGCGTCCCACCCCCAGGTTCGGCTCGATCCGCTCGACCAGCACCCGGCTGAAGATATCCGCCCAGGTATCGTCGGGCGCGACGCGAACGCCGATGTCTCCTGCCGCCGCCGCCAGCGCATCGCGGTCGGTCGCCTGGGCGGAGACCGTCGCCAGCAGGTCGATCCCGGCGAAGCGCGCGAACGCCTCGGCGACGGTGAGGCGCTCCGGGTCGGCAAACGGCGTGGCGATCGCGTCGCGGAACGCGAGCCGCCGGGTGCCGACAACGCGCGCGGCCGCGGCGAGCAGATCGGCGCAATCCTGCATCAGCGCCTCGTACGGCTCCTCGGCGCGATACCATTCGATCAAGGTGAACTCCGGATGGTGCAGCGCCCCGCGCTCGCGGTTGCGAAACACGCGGGCGAAATCGACGATGCGCCGCTCGCCGGCGGCCAGCAGTTTCTTGCAGGCGAACTCCGGCGAGGTGTGCAGGTAGAGCCGCGCGCGGGCGCCGTCGGGCGCCGTAAGCTCGGTGGCGAAGGCATGCAGGTGCGCCTCGTTGCCGGGCGACACCTGCAGGATCGCTCCCTCCACCTCGAC
>DASPZC010000126.1:0-2154 GCA_035636455.1 Xanthobacteraceae bacterium | reverse complement strand
CATGGCGAATTGCGGATGCCCGGAGGCGGGCGCCGATGGCGCCGCATCGCTGTTCCCGCCGATCAGCTCCCACGCGGCGGCATCGAGGTCGACGTCGAGGCCGGGCAGCACCACGGCGCCATGCGGCAGCCGGGCGATGGTCGCGAGCAACGCCGCCGTGACCGGCATCGAGCCGGTCGAGCCGGCGGCGATGACGGGCTCGTCCACGGCACCGGTGAGCCGCGCCGCCTCCGCGGCGATGAGCTTGTCGCGGCGCACCGCGGCCTCGATCGCGCCGCGCTCCTCGAGGATCGCCGGCCAGACCTCGCGCGCGATCTTGAGGAACTCGAGCGAGAGCTGCCAATAGGAATCGAAGCGCTCCGGCACGATGTCGTCGAGCCGATGCCACGAGACCTGGCGCGTCGTCATGTCGTCGATCAGGCGCGCGAGGTCGTCGGCCAGCGCCAGCGCCGCGGCCGGACTGTGCGCAACGAGCGGCGCGCCGCGCGATCCGTGCACATCCGGCGAGGCGGCCCAGCGCAGGACCAGCTTGGCGAGCAGCAGCCTGCGCTCGAACGCGCCGAGCGCCGGCGGCAGATCGAGCGCCTGTTCGGCAATCGGCCCGGACGTGGCGTCCGCGAAGGCAAGCTCGTCCTCGTCGATATCGCCGATCGCGCGGATGCGCGGCAGCACGGCCGCGTCGCGGCCGAGCACGTCGAGGAAAAGGTCGCGCGCAAGCCGGCAGGCCCGGCGGGTCGGCAGGTAGAGCGTCGCCGCGGCGAGCGCGAGCGGATCGCCCGAGGCCGGGAAAACCGGCACCAGCGTGCCGTCGATCAGCGCGCGGATCAGGGTCGGCAGGAACGGCGCCGACGGCGGAATAGTGAAGACGCGCGCGCCTGCGCGGGCGCCGGATGTCGAGTCCGGTTTGGCGTCCGGGCGCGCTTCGACTTTCTCACGCGACTCCATGGCGATCAGGCCGCGCTCTCGGCGATCGCGTTTTCGGCGTCGGCGATGGCCGCGGGGGTGCCGATATGCATCCACACGCCGTCGAGGCGCAGGCCGTGCAGGCGGCCGGCGGCAGCCGCCCGGTCGAACAGCAAGGTCAGCGGGAAGGCCCCGGCGGGCGCGCCGGCGAACAGGGCGGGCGACAGGATCGCGGTGCCCGCGTAGACGAACGGCACCACCTCGCGTTCGCCGCGCCGCCGCAGGCGTCCGTCCGCCGCCAGCGCAAAGTCGCCGCGACCCTCGTAGCCGATGCTGGTAGCGGTCGCGGCGAGCAGCAGCAGACCGTCCATTGCGGCCGGGTCGAACGCCGCGGCGAGCCGGGCGAGATTGGGACGCACGCCTTCGATCCAGATGGTATCGCAGTTGATGTGAAAGAACGGCGCGGCCCCGAGTGCAGGGAGCGCCTTGACCACGCCGCCACCCGTGCTGAGCAGGCGTTCGCGCTCATCCGAAATGACGATGCGAGGGTATTTTCGCCCGACGAGGTGGCGCTCCACCTGATCGGCGAAGTGATGGACGTTGACGACCGCCTGCTCGACGCCTACGGCCGACAGGCGATCGAGCACATGGTCGATCAGCGCCTGGCCGTCCACCTTCACCAGCGGCTTTGGCATCCGGTCGGTGAGCGGCCGCATGCGCTGCCCGACGCCGGCGGCCAGCACCATGGCGCGGCGCGGGACAAAAGGGCGGCGTCGCTGTGCCATCTCGTCCTCCGACCGTACCCCCGATCCGCTCACGAATCGGACGCGGCCGGGACGTGGGCCTCATACCATGCCTTAAGCGGCGCGAGCGCCGGATGCGACAGTGCGCGGCGCAGGTAACGCCATACGCGCGGCAGGTGACGCAGATATTGCGGCTTGCCGTCACGCCGGTCGAGCCGCGCGAAAATGCCGAGGATTTTCGTGGCGCGTTGCGCGGCGAGCGTGGCGTAGAGCTCGACAAAACCGGCGAGGTTGAAATCGGGGTCGTCGGCCTGGCGCGCCTTGGCATAGCGGCCGAGCAGCGAAATCTCCATGGCCTCGGGCACGTCGACCCGCGCGTCCTGCAGCAGCGAGGCCACGTCGTAGGCCGGCGGACCGACCAGGGCATCCTGGAAGTCGAGCAGGCCGACCCGCGCCATGCCCTCGCGCTCGGGGAGCCATACCAGGTTGGGCGAGTGGAAGTCGCGCA
>DASPZC010000125.1:0-3702 GCA_035636455.1 Xanthobacteraceae bacterium | reverse complement strand
ATGTATTTCCTGATCCTGCGCCCGCAGCAGCGGCGGGTGAAGCAGCATCAGGAGATGGTGAAAAGTGTGCGCCGGGGCGACACGGTCATCAGCTCGGGGGGGCTGGTCGGCAAGGTCACCAAGGTCGTCGACGACGACCAGATCGAGGTCGAGATCGCGGACGGCGTCCGCGTGCGGCAGATGCGTTCGATGGTGTCCGAAGTCCGCGCCAAGGGGGAGCCGGTGAAGGAAGAGGCGGGCGGCTGATCGTCGCCGCCGCGAAGGACACGGGTTCCCATGCTGTTCTTTTCCCGCTGGAAGGCCATCGCGGTCCTGGTCACCGCGATCCTCGTGTGCCTGTTCGCGGTGCCGAATTTCTTTCCGGACAGCGTGGTTCAGCGCTGGCCCGCCTGGGCGCAACGCCACATCGTGCTCGGGCTCGACCTGCAGGGCGGCTCGCACATCCTGCTGCAGGTCGACGCCACCGACGTGCGCCGGCAGAAGGTCGAGGCCTTGCGCGACGACGTGCGCCGCGTGCTGCGCGAGGCGCGCCTTGCCAACACCAACGTGGTGCGCGGCGACACGGTCCAGGTCCAGCTGCGCGAGCCCAACGAGACGCCGCAGGCGCTCGCCAAGCTGCGCGACCTGTCCCAGCCGCTCGGCGGCCTGCTCAGCGCGACCGGCCAGCGCAGCGTCGACGTCGTCGACGCCGGCGGCGGCGTCATCCGCCTGACCATCACCGAGGCGGCGATCACCGAACGCATCCGGCAGGTGGTCGAGCAGTCGATCCAGATCGTCGAACGGCGCGTGAACGAGCTGGGAACCGTCGAGCCCTCGATCCAGCGCCAAGGCTTCGACCGCATCCTGGTCCAGGTTCCCGGACTGCAGGATCCGAAACGGCTGCTGGAAATCCTCGGCAAGACCGCCAAGCTCGATTTCCGCATGGTCGACCAATCGATGACCGCCGAGCAGGCATTGCAAACGCGCCCGCCGCCGGAATCCGAGATCCTGTACGGGCAGAAAGACAAACAGCCGTACCTGATCGAGAAGCGCGTCCTGGTCGCCGGCGGGGACCTGACCGACGCCCAGACCGGATTCGATCAACGCACGAACGAGCCGATCGTCACCTTCCGCTTCAACACCACCGGCGCGCGACGCTTCGCCCAGGTGACGCAGGAGAACGTCGGCCGGCCGTTCGCCATCATCCTCGACAACGAGGTGATCTCCGCGCCGGTGATCCGTGAGCCGATCCTCGGCGGCTCCGGGCAGATTTCCGGCAACTTCACCCTCGAGCAGGCGGCCGATCTCGCGCTCCTGTTGCGCGCCGGCGCGCTGCCGGCCAAGCTGAGCGTCATCGAGGAGCGCACCGTCGGCCCCGGCCTCGGCCAGGACTCGATCGAGAAGGGCAAGCTCGCCGCCTACGTCGGCTCGGTCCTGGTGGTGGTGTTCATGCTGGCGACCTACGGCCTGTTCGGCCTGTTCGCCAACGTGGCGGTCGCCGTCAACGTGGCGATGATCTTCGGCGTGCTCTCGCTGCTCAACGCGACGCTGACCTTGCCGGGCATCGCCGGCATCGTGCTCACCGTCGGCATCGCGGTCGACAGCAACGTGCTGATCTATGAGCGCATCCGCGAGGAGGTGCGCGCCGGGCGCACGCCGATCACCGCGATCGACGCCGGCTTCACCCGCGCGCTCGCCACCATTCTCGACTCAAACATCACCACGTTCATCGCCGCGGTCGTGCTGTTCTTCATCGGCACCGGCGCGGTGCGCGGCTTTGCCGTGACCCTCGGCATCGGCATCATCACCACGGTGTTCACCGCGTTCACCCTGACGCGGCTGATCGTCGCCGCATGGGTGCGCCAGTGGCGCCCGCAGCACGTGCCGATCTGACCCAACTCGCCAGCGAGCCCGATCGTGCGCCTGCTTCGCATCGTACCCGACGACACCAAGTTCGACTTCATGCGCTTCCGGCGCGTGAGCTTCCCGATGTCGGCGATGCTTTCGATCGTCGCCATCTTTCTCTACTTCCACCCCGGCCTCAATCTCGGCATCGACTTCCGCGGCGGCACCCTGATGGAGGTGCAGTCGAAGACCGGCGCGGCCGACCTCGCGCGCATGCGCTCGACCCTCGCCGGCCTCAACCTCGGCGATTTCCAGCTGCAGCAGTTCGGCTCGCCGAGCGACGTGCTCATCCGCATCGCCCAGCAGCCGGGCGGCGACGAGGCGCAGCGCGCCGCCGTCGCCAAGGTGCGCGACGCGCTCGGCGGCGACGTGGAGTACCGCCGGGTCGAGGTGGTCGGGCCGCGCGTGTCCGGCGAGCTGCTCTCCTACGGCACCATCGGCATCATGTTCGCGATCTGCGGCATCCTGCTTTACCTGTGGTTCCGCTTCGAATGGCAGTTCGCGCTCGGCGCCATGATCGCCAACGTGCACGACCTCGTGCTCACCGTCGGCTTCATGTCGCTCACCCAGATCGATTTCGACCTCACCAGCATCGCCGCGCTGCTCACCATCCTCGGCTATTCGCTCAACGACACCGTCGTCATCTACGATCGTATCCGTGAAAACCTGCGTCGCTACAAGCGGCTGCCGATGCCCGACCTCCTCAACAGCTCGGTCAACTCGACGCTGTCGCGCTCAATCATCACCCACGTGACGGTGACGCTCGCGCTGCTCGCGCTGCTGCTGTTCGGCGGCCAGGCGATCCACAGCTTCACCGCCACCATGATGTTCGGCGTCGTCCTGGTCGGCACCTACACCTCGGTGTTCATCGCCTCGCCGATCCTGATCTATCTCGGCGTCGGCACCGGGCGCATGGAAAGCGCGGAGCCCGAGCCGGCCGTGCCCGCCGCCGCGACAAAGCCAGCTTCCGCGCCGGCGCAGCGCAGGGCGGGACCGCAGCGGGCCGCCGGACCGCGCCGCCGCTAGCCGCCGCCATGGCGCCTGCGCCAGGGGTGCCGCACTTCCCGGGCCGGGCGCCGATCGACGCCTACGGCAAGGGCGGGTTCCGTTTCGCCGGCATGTCGCATCGCGGGTCGCTGCTGTGCCTGCCGAGCGGCATCTGGGCCTGGGACGTGACCGCGCCTAACGCCATCGACGACGCCGCGCTCGCGCCGGTGTTCGCCGAGGCGCGCGAGATCGAGCTGTTCCTCCTCGGCACCGGTGCCGCGCCGTGGCCGCTGCCCGAAGCGCTGCGCTGGCGGTTCCGCGACCATCGCATCGTCGTCGAGACCATGCCGACCGGCCCGGCCGTGCGCACCTACAACATCCTGCTCGGCGAAAACCGCCGGGCCGCCGCCGGCCTCATCGCGGTGGACTGACGCGCGCGCGGCATGTAGCCCGGATGAAGCGAGCGTAATCCGGGATCCCGCATTCCGGTCTGCGCTCCGTGCGGGCTACGGGAATGCAGGATTCATTCGCTTATTGTGAAAATCTGGTGCGCGAAGCGGATAAGGACCGCTACCTTGCCTCCCTGTTCGCCCCTGCCGATCGACGCCCGCAGCTCCACGCGCTCTACGCCTTCAACATCGAGGTCGCCCGCGTGCGCGAATTGGCGCGCGAGCCCATGGCCGGTGAAGTGCGCCTGCAATGGTGGCGCGAGGCGATCGAGGGAACGCGGGCCGGCGAGGCGAGCGCCCATCCGGTGGCCGCGGCGCTGCTGGAGACGATCGGGCGGCACGGGCTTGCGGCCGCGAGCCTGCTCGACCTGGTCGAGGCGCG
>DASPZC010000124.1:0-5549 GCA_035636455.1 Xanthobacteraceae bacterium | reverse complement strand
AACGGATGGTGAGATCGGGGCAGATTTCCCGCCACCGCCGGATGCGCTCCAGGGTCTCTTCCTGCGCCGCCGGCCGTTTCATGCGCTTGAGCACGTCGGGGCTGGCGTGCTGGAACGGGATGTCGAGATACGGCAGCACCTTGCCGTCGGCCATCAGCGGGATCACGTCGTCGACGTGCGGATAGGGATAGACGTAGTGCAGGCGCACCCACACGCCGAATTCGCCGAGCGCGCGGGCAAGGTCGATGAAGCGCGTCGCCACCTCGCGGTCGCGCCAGGCGCTGCGCGCATACTTCACGTCGACGCCGTAGGCCGACGTGTCCTGCGAGATCACCAGCAGCTCCTTGACGCCGGCGGCGACCAGCCGCTCGGCCTCGCGCAGCACGTCGCCGGCCGGCCGCGACACGAGATCGCCGCGCAGCCTCGGGATGATGCAGAAGGTACAGCGGTTGTTGCAGCCCTCGGAAATCTTCAGATAGGCGTAATGGCGCGGCGTGAGCTTGATGCCTTCCGGCGGCACCAAGTCGAGGAACGGATCGTGCGCCGGCGGTGCCGCCGCGTGCACCGCCGCGACCACGCTCTCGTATTGCTGCGGGCCGGTGATCGCGAGCACGTCGGGGTAGCGCTCGCGGATGCGCTCGGGCTCCGCGCCCAGGCAGCCGGTGACGATCACGCGCCCGTTCTCGGCGAGCGCCGCGCCGATCGCGTCGAGGGATTCGGCCTGGGCGCTCTCCAAGAACCCGCAGGTATTGACGATGACGAGATTGGCGCCGGCGTGCCCACGCGAAAACTCGTAGCCCTCGGCGCGCAGCCGCGTGACGATGCGCTCGGAATCGACCAGCGCCTTGGGGCAGCCGAGGGAGACGAAGGAGATTTTCGCGGGGGCCTGGGTCATCGCGCGTTTATTTACTCGTGCATGATCTTATCCGAAAACCGGTACCCACTTTTCGGGATCATGCACTATTCGAGCACTTCGAGGGTGCCTTCAAGCCACAGCTGCCGCGTCAAATTGCGCTGCACCTTTCCGCTCGTCGTCTTGGGGATGGCGCCCGGCCGGATCAGCACCACCTTGTGCACGGCGATCTCGTGCTCGTCCGCCACCGCCTCGCGGATGGTGCCGACGAAATCCTCGTCCGCCACCTTGTTGCGAAACGTGCGCTCGACCTCCTGCACCACGATCAGCTGCTCGCCGCCGCCCTCCTCGCCGATGATGAAGGCGGCGCCGCAATTGCGGCGCAGCGCCGGGTGGCTGTTCTGCACCGTGTCCTCGATGTCCTGCGGGTAGTGGTTCATGCCGCGGATGATGATGACGTCCTTGATGCGGCCGGTGATGTAGAGCTCGCCGTCCTCGTCGAGGAAGCCGAGGTCGCCGGTGCGCAGCCACGGCGCGTCGCCTTCATCGGCGATGCGCGCGCGGAAGGTCGCGTCGGTCGCCGCCGGATTGTGCCAGTAGCCTTGCGCCACGTGCGGGCCGGCGACCCACACCTCGCCGACGATGTTCGGTCCCAGGCGCCGGC
Organism: Xanthobacteraceae bacterium; assembly: GCA_035636455.1. Taxonomy (GTDB): domain Bacteria; phylum Pseudomonadota; class Alphaproteobacteria; order Rhizobiales; family Xanthobacteraceae; genus AP-16. Next base: position 4,032 of record DASPZC010000124.1, on the reverse strand, counting down.
AGGTCCGCGGCTCGACGATGGCGACGCGGCCGCCCGCGCCGGCGCGGCCGCAGCTCACCGCCACCTGGGTGTCGGCCGGCGCGAGCGGCGGCAGCGCCTTGCCGTGCAGCAGGGCGTCGCGGCTGACGGTGCGCGTGACCGGACCTTGGCCGCGCCGCCCGGCCGTGACGATCAGCGTCGCTTCCGCCAGGCCGTACCCGACGTAAAGCGCCTTCGGGTCGAAGCCATACGGCGCAAAAGTCGCGGCAAAGCGCTGCATGGTTTCCGCGCGCACCGGCTCGGCGGCGGAAAACGCCATGTGCCAGCACGACAGGTCGACCCCTTCGAGCTGCTCAGGCTTGAACCGCGCCACGCACAGGTCGAAGGCGAAGTTGGGCCCGCCTGACGCGTCGACCCGGTAGTGGCTGATGGCGCGCAGCCAGGCGAGCGGCCGCTGCAGGAAGGCGACCGGCGACATCATCACGCACAGGGTGCCGAGATAGAGCGACTGCAGCACGTTCGCGATCAGGCCGAGGTCGTGAAAGAGCGGCACCCAGTTGGCGTAAGTCGAGCGCCGGGTGTTGCCGAGGGAGACGCAGATCATCTCCAGGTTGGCGAGGAGGTTGCCGTGGGTCACCACCACGCCCTTCGGCGCCGAGGTCGAGCCCGAGGTGTATTGCAGGAACGCGACGTCGTCGCGGCCGGGCGCCGCGAGCACAACCGGCGGCGGCGCCGCGTCGTCGGCCGGATCGACCACCACCCATTCCATGCCGAGCTCGCGATAGCGCTCGATCACGTCGGGCCGGGCGGCGAGGAGGGCAGGGGAGGTCAGCGCGAAGCGCGGGCGGCTGTCGGAAATGATGGCGGCGCTGCCGTCGCGCGAGCCGCCGCGCCGCGGCGCCATCATCGGCACCGCGATGATGCCGGCGATCAGGCAGCCGAAAAATCCGACGATGAATTCGAGCCCGGGCGGAAACACCAGCAGCGCCCGCTCGCCCGCTTTGCCGGGCGCGGCGAGCCGTGCGGCGACGGCGCGGGCGCGCCGGTCAAGCTCGGCAAAGGTGAGCGAGGCCTCTTCGGCGCCGCGGTCGGAGAGAAAGACATAGGCGCGATCTTCGGGCTGCTCGGCCGCCCGGCGGTGCAGCAGATCGACCAGCGAGTTAAGGCTCGCTTCGGCGGGGCGCCCGTTCGCGTTCATGTGGCCCGCTGCTCGAGTTTCGTTGCGACTTCGGGAAGCCGGGCGAGATAGCGCGCCACGTCGGCCACGGTCTGGTGCTCGAACACGATCTCCGCCGACAGCTCGAGCCCGAGCCACTCCTCGATCGCGGTGAGAAAGAAAATCGCCATGGCGGAATCAAGCCCGAGGCGCGCGAACTTGGCGTTGGGATCGATCTCCTCGCGCGGCAGCCTGAGCGTCTCGGCAAGGTAGCCGGTGCACCAGGTGCGGATTTCCGCCTCGGCGGGATCGAGCTGCTGCACGCAACGGCTCCTAACGGTTGAGCGGCCCGGCGGCCGGCTCGGACTGGGCCCGCGAGCCGGCGCCGGAACTTATCGCGATGGCGATGCCGGCTTCCACCTTTCGCGCAATCTCGGCGCGGTAATGCTCGGTATCCATGAAGTTCCTCGGATCGCGCGCCACCTCGTCGTCCACGTGGAAGTCGAGCAGGCGGGCGCCGGGCCGGCCGGACGCCACGCGCGCCAGCGCGGCCTTGCAGGCGGCAAGGTGGGCGGCCTCCGCGGTGCCGACGCGCGGGAGCGCGGTCGCGAAGATGGGCGGCATGACGATCACGAACGGCGCGGCCGATCGCTGGCGGCCGAGGAAATCGCCGAGCCGCTCGATCGCCGGGAACCTGACGTCCGGGAGGGGCAGGGGCGCTGACGCCGGCAGCGCAAGGCTGCTGATGTCCGGGTGAAAGTTCCACGCCTTGCCGGCTTCGTAGTCCTTGTAGCCGACCGGGTCGGTCGCCTGCTTGACGCCGAGCGCGATCCCGATACGGCGGAACGCATGGCGCACGGCGCGCTCGCTCAGGAGATTGCGCAGGTATTCGAATTGGTCGGCATAGAGCCAGAACGGAAACGGATGCGTCATCGGCAGGGACGCATCCTGCGTGCACCAGGTATTGTCGATCACGAGCACCAGGGCGCCGATGCGTTCATGGCGCGCGACGAAATAGTCGAGCAGCGCGAGCTGCTCGCGCGGCCCGGTGCCCGGGGTGGTCAGCTGGACGAAGCTCAGCCCGGTCGCGCGCGCCAGCCGCGTCGGGTCGAGCGGCTGGCCGGTCGAGCTGCCGACGATGGCGGAATCGAAGCGCGGATCGCGGCCGCGGCTCGCGTTCGCCGTGCGCGGGCTCTCGTCCATCACGCCGGCGATGCCCACCGACGGGAAGCGCCCGGTGTCGAACGGGTCGAGGACGAGCAGGAAGAGATAGACGAGGCCGGTCGCGCCGAACAGCACGCCGCAAAACACGGCGAGCCAGCGGCGCCACTGCGCGGGCGGCGTCGTATCAGAACTGGAAATATATGAACTCATAGGTCTCGCCGTTTCCGAGCCGCACCAGCACCGCCGCCGCGACCAGCGCCATCGCGCCTGCCATGGCCGTGCGCGGGCGCTCGGTCAAGCGCAGCGCCAGATCCTGGCTCGACGGCAGCAGGGCGCACAATGCCGCGACGCCGAGGATCCAGGCGTCGACAACCTGGGTGAGGGAGGGCAGGTAGGCAAAGCCGGAATAGATGTGCCAGGCGCCGGTCAAGGTGCCGGCGCCGAAGACGATCGATGTGAGGAAATGGAAACCGATGGTGGCCGTGCGCGTCACCGCGACCCCGGGGGAGGGCGCGAAGCGCGGCCACACCGCCGCGAAGGCGAGCGCGCAGCCGTGCAATGTGCCCCACAGGACGAAGGTCCAGCCGGCGCCGTGCCACAGGCCGCACAGCGCCATGGTGATGAGGATCGCGGCCAGCACGTTGCGCTTGCCGGCGAAGCGCACGTCGCACAGGCGCAGAAACAGGTAGTCGCGCAGGAAGAACGTCAGGGTCATGTGCCAGCGCGTCCAGAAATCCTGGATGTTTTTGGCGCGGAACGGCGCGTTGAAGTTCTGCGGCAGCTCGATGCCGAAGATCAGGGCAAGCCCGATGGCGATGTCCGAGTAGCCGGAGAAGTCGAAAAAGATCTGGAAGCCGAAGGCGAAGGCGAACCAGGCGCTGCCGTCGGTGACCGGCGCGGTTTTGGCATGGTTGAAGATCGGCCCCGCCAGATCGCCGAGCTGGTCGCCGAGGAAAACCTTCTCGATCAGGCCGATGACGATGAAGACGACGCCGAGCGCGCAGCGGCGCTCCCAGCCCGGCCCGAACGCCCGGCGGCCGAACTGATCCATCACCTGCCACCAGCGCGCCAGCGGCCCGGCGATGGCCTGGGGGAAGAAGCAGATGTAGAGCGCGTAGCGGTCGAGCGGGAAGGTGCCGGTCTTCCCGCGGCGCAGGTCGACCAGGTACATGATATGGTGGAAGGTGAAGAAGCTGATGCCGAGCGGCAGCGCCACCTGCAGGTGGCCGATCGGGGCGCCGGTGACCAGCTCGAGATTGTCGAGGAGGAAATTGGTGTACTTGAAGAAGCCGAGCACCGCGAGGTTGCCGGCGATCGCCGCGGTTACGATCGCGCCGCTCTTCGTCGCGGCGTACCAGCGCGCGGCGAGCCAGTTGATCAGGATCGAGGCGATGAGCAGCGTGACGAACCATGGGTTCCAGTAGCTGTAGAAGGCGAGCGACAGCAGGACCAGGGTCCAGGTGCGCAATTCCGGATAGGGGTCGACGATGCGATGGATCGCAATGGCGGCGGGCAGGAAGACGAGCAGGAATGCGTAGCTGTTGAACAGCATTACCGCCGCACACGGATGAGGATGAGCCCGCCGGCCCCGACGGCGCGCTGTTTAGCAACCTTCCGCCGGCAAGTCACGCGAGGCCCCCATGAAGCTTGCGACCTTCCTCGACAGTAAGGAGACACCATCGGCCGGCGTGGTCGATGTCGGGCGGGGCGCCGTGCTCGACCTGCGCACCGCC